>JAWXSU010000035.1:0-12679 GCA_044434245.1 Rikenellaceae bacterium
TCCTCTAAATTTATTTTCTCTACCCATTCTGCAAAGGTAGGTATTATTATTTTATTGGGTGGTCTAAACGCCTATACCTAAGCGCCTTTTACTGTTACCTGAGGCACCATGACTTGAGTTTATGTGGTCAGACATTCCGGCCGCGAATCGAGATAGGCTAACTTTTCTTCCAATATCAGGCAAGCCTATCCAAATATACCTCCCATCCTCAATCTTCATATAACCCTTCTCAATAGCCTTCTTAAATATTGCTTTCGCCTCTGGAGTGTTTAGTTTATCTGGTATCGCAGGAGGAGGATCAGCAGGGAAGACATCTACTGGTGTAATATCAACAACTTTAGCATCAACAACTTTAGCATCAACGACCTCTGCAGCAACAACGGCAGCATCATCCACTACAGAATCAGAGGGTTCACAAACGCCCTTTGCCTTAGCATATAGCTCTGCAATCATCGGGATGTTAAGGAGCTTCTGGAAATCATCGGCTAATCTTTTAGGTTTAATGATAGATTCAACATCTAGCAATAGTAGCATAATGTGATCCTCATATATATAATAAAAATATTCACCACAATCTTCTACTATACGCAATATGCAATGTATATCAGTTCTGATAATCGGTTGAAAATCCGCTCGGATACAGACGCGATCAAACATATTACAAATATTTTTGTAGTAGTGACAGTGTGTGTAGATATTTTCTTCTTCAAGGTTTGCTAATGTCTCGCAGAACTCAGACTCCTTCTCATTGTCAAGTAAGCTCTTAAGCTTCTCATAAACGGCACGCTCTGGATAGTAGCAACAGAGTAGATTATCTACCTCTAATTGAGAATTTATGCCATCACCTCTGCTTCTCATCTTTCTATATGAGTTGAGTAGATCATAAACATCTTTTGAAGAGAAGTCAAGAGGTGTCACAATTTTAAGGCTCTTTACTATATTGACATAGTCATAAATACCTGCATAATTTTGTGAGTAGTGTATAATATGATACAAAGGAGCAACAACGTATAAAATAAATAAAAATTCCTGCTTTAGATCACACTCTATCATCTTTACTAACGCCTGCCGCATCTCAATATCATCCCAGTCAATGGCACGCAATTTTATATTGTCAGGATCACGTCTAATTAATCTACGTTTCATCTTTTTGCCACCTTCTAAGAATTTTTTTATTCCATCAGGGGTAGATAAATCAAGTGAGAGGAGGGTGTTGTATTCAGCGTAAAGTCCTCGGAGACTCTCTTCTTTGATGATAGTATTAGACTCTCCTATTACGATTGGTAAATTAGCCATAATTTATACTTTTTAGATTATGTAAGCATTGCAAATATATAAAAAGTCGTGAGAATAAACAATTCCATAACTACCATTGTCTATATACATAGATCAGCTGCTCCTAAATTAAGATATTCTGATGAAGTTACCGACTGACAATTTCATGAAAACCAGCAAAAAAAATGTCAGTAATGAGGATTTTTTAGAGTAAATTTGAGAGAGTAATTGAAAAATTACTGACGTTTTACTGACAAAAACAAAAGAAAAATCGCTAATCGTTTTAAAATAAAACAATTAGCGATTAAAAAAAGTGATCCCGACAGGATTCGAACCTGTGACCCACAGCTTAGAAGGCTGTTGCTCTATCCAGCTGAGCTACGAGACCATCGGCATCCGGGAATCTCGGATGTGGGCACAAAGATAGCAAAAAAATATTGATTTGCAATAAGAGGGTCTCTTTTTGTTGATAATTATTTTTCGCAATAATGTAACGGAGGGGTGATAACCCTGCCTTTGTCCGCACTTAATTTGGGTGTGCTGGGGTTGTTATGTCGGTGAAGTTGGCAAATAGGTATATCTAATCTTTGCATTTTGTAATTGCATTCGTTACCTTTGTCGGGAATAATAAAAAGGAATTATAGTGTCATCTCTACTCGAAGGTCTGAATCCTGCGCAATATGCCGCAGTTACAAATTACGACTCTCCATCGCTGATAATAGCGGGTGCGGGGTCGGGTAAAACTCGTGTCCTCACGGCGCGTATCGCATATATGATTGAACATGGTGTCTCTCCGATGAGCATTATGGCACTGACGTTCACAAACAAGGCGGCAGCGCAGATGAGAGAGCGTATCGCTCAGATGATGCCCGATGGACGCAGTAGGTATATACGTATGGGGACTTTCCACTCAATATTTGCGAGGATATTGAGGGAGAACGCTGAGCGTATAGGATTCACTTCGTCGTTTACGATATACCAACCCACGGATTGCAAAAATTTGATAAAGACGATTGTCAAGGAGATGAATCTTTCGGATGATAAGTATAAGCCTCAAACTATACTGTCGAGAATTTCATATGCGAAAAACTCACTTGTGACACCTGGGGCATATATCGCAAATGGTAGCTTTGCGGTGGAGGATAAGAGGAGTCAAATCCCAGAGTTCGGAAATATATATAGCTCCTACTGTGCACGATGCAAACATAACGGAGCGATGGATTTTGATGATCTATTGTTGCAAACGAATATACTTTTTCGTGACCATGCAGATGTGTTGGCTAAGTATCAAGAGCAGTACAAATATATCCTAGTGGATGAGTATCAAGATACTAACTATGCTCAGTATGTGATTATTAGGCGATTGTCGCAACTCCACTCCAAAGTGTGTGTTGTAGGGGATGATGCACAAAGTATCTATTCGTTCCGAGGTGCGAAGATCGAAAATATCATGAATTTTAAGCGTGATTATCCCACAGCTCAAACATTTAAATTGGAGCAAAACTACCGTTCGACACGTACCATAGTCGATGCTGCGAATTCGGTGATCGAGAAGAATTCGACACGTATGGATAAGAGGTGTTTTTCTGAGGGTGATGAGGGTGAGAAGATAAAGGTTGTCAAAGCCTACACCGATCGTGAAGAGGCGGAGTTGATCGTTAGCTCTATTCGTGATCGGGCGGTGGATACGGGGGATGATTGGTCGGAGTTTGTGATCTTATATCGCAACAATGCGCAGTCGAAGCCCATCGAAGAGTTGTTGATGCGCCGAGGTATTCCCTACCAAATATATAAAGGTAGTTCGTTCTATGACCACAAGGAGATTAAGGATCTGTTGGCGTACATAGCACTGGTGGTTAACCCTCGTGATGACGAGGCATTTAAGCGAATAATAAACTACCCAACACGAGGTATTGGAGCGACAACAGTGGAGCGCATTGCGGCTCTTGCACAGCAGCAAGGGTGTTCGATGTGGGAGGCGATAGATACGCTTGTTGAGGAGCCGGTGACTGATGGTGTGCAGCGGACAATCGTGCGTAAGGTGAAGGAGTTTGTTGAGCTTATACGTGCAATATCGTTGCAGAGGAGTGAACTTTCACTATATGATTTTGGTCTGTTAATAGCTTCACGATCTGGGATTTTACCTGCGTATAGAACGCAAAATACTCCAGAGGCAACGAGTGCGATTGAGAATATCGAGGAGTTGTTGAACAGTATGCAGCTATTCAACGAGCAGCGTGAGGCGGAGATTAGAGCTGGCGAGCGAGAGCAGAGCGATGTGGCTACTATAGATGAGTGGATACAAAATGTGATGCTGCTCACCGATATGGATAAAAATTCGGGAGACGAGAGCACCAATAAGGTGACACTTATGACGGTGCACTCATCAAAGGGGTTGGAGTATAAATATGTATATATCGCAGGCGTTGAGGAGAATCTTTTCCCGTCACAGAGAGCTGTAGAATCGGGAGATATCGAGGAGGAGAGGCGACTTTTCTACGTGGCGATAACTCGTGCGAAGAGTGCGGCGATGATCTCGTTTTGCGAGATGAGGTTTAAGTGGGGAAATATGGAGTTTGCACGTCCGAGTTGTTTTCTGCGAGAGATAGATCCAAAATATATCGAGATAGATGGTGATGGTAGAGAGTTGCGTCCGCAGCCTCGAGGAGGGGCAAATAGTCAACAGTCGCAGCGAGAGGCGGTGGAGGAGATGCGTAGACGTTTCGATGTTCGTTTCCAGAAGCGAGAGGGTAAAATTTCGGGAATGCCAAATCCAGCGTTGAGAGCGGGAGGACAGCCGCAGCGTCCAACATCCACGATGCAGAGCATGGGGGTGCGCAAGAAGGTGGATGGAGAGAGCCAAAGTGTACCTATTGTTGGTGGGTATAGAGTTGGAGATAGGGTGGAGCACCCAAAATTTGGAGTGGGCGAGGTGAAGGCGATCGAGACGTTAGTGTCGGATCATAAACTAACAGTCGATTTCGGAGGTTATGGTGCAAAGACATTGCTTGCGAAGTTCGCAAAACTCACAAAGTTATGACATTAAAGCAGCGATATGAGGGGGTGATAGGTTGGTTTTCAGAGAATATGCCTGTGGCGGAGAGTGAACTTAACTACCGCAACCCCTATGAATTATTGGTCGCAGTGAGCCTTTCGGCACAGTGTACCGATAAACGTGTCAACCTCACAACACCAGCTCTTTTCGAGACGTATCCAACACCTTATGAGATGGCGCAGGCGGAGGTGGAGCAGATATACGCACTCATAAAAAGTATATCATACCCCAATAACAAAGCACGTAATTTGTCGAAGATGTCGAAGATGTTGTGCGAAGAGTTTGGCGGTGAAGTACCCCAAGATCTCGACGATATGCAACGACTACCCGGTGTGGGTCGCAAAACAGCCAATGTATTGGGGGCGGTGTTGTGGCAACGGGAGGTGATGCCGGTCGATACCCATGTCTTTCGTTTGGGGGCACGTATTGGTCTTACACGTGGAGCTAAAACACCGTTGCAATGTGAGTTGCAGCTCGAAAAACATATACCTTCACATCTGTTACCTATCGCTCACCATTGGTTGATACTCCATGGTCGTTACGTATGTGTGGCACGTAAACCCAAGTGTGAGGAGTGTGGGATATCGAGGTGGTGTCGAGAATATTCAAATATAAATGGTGTGAAATAGAAAATTGTATTACCTTTGTGTAGAAGTGAGAATCTGAAAAATATTACAATCATGAAAAATAGATATTATATACTTTTGCTACTCGCCACGCTGCTGTGCTGGGGGTGTACGGTCGATGTTATAGATCGAGGTGGAGATGATGGTGACGATGATACTCAAAACGATGAGGTTACGGTGTGGATGGATGGAGTGTTGAGCGAAAAGTATCTCTACAACGATGAGTATAATGAACTAGAAAAGGATCTGACTATAAGTTATGATAACTTCTTGGCATCAACGCTAAAGCAGATGACGACAAATGTTCTCGATTACAAAGATGGATCGCTCTACACGGGGATCTATCGTACAGCGACCACTAAGAGTGTAACTCGAATTTCGCAAACCAAAGTGGAGGAGTTGACGCTAGGTTTGGCGAGGGCGGCAACAGTGTCATACGACGATGATACACAGATGGGAGTGTTGGTTATGGCTGTTATTAAGGACTCTCCATTGTATGATGCAGGCGTGCGTCGAGGCGATGTTATATGGAGTGTAAATAGCGCAAAACTGACATCGGAAAATATTAGTGGGTATGCGCAAATACTTCTCGAACCGACATCAGCTACAACCTACACGTTGAGTTTCGAGGATGGGAGTTCTGCTGCGCCAGTAGCTAAATATATGTATTGTAGCCCTATTCTGCACTCCGATATATATGATGGAAGTGTTGGGTATATCTCATATCTTAACTTCGATATGGCATGGGATGATGAACTTATGGCGGAGTTGACGGATATGAAGTCGCAAGGAATCACAGATCTAATTCTCGATATGCGTCTCAATACGGGAGGGTATGTCTCAACGGCAAATAAGCTCTCTACGGCGATAGCTGGAGATGCGGCGATGGGTGAAGTATTTGCAAATTATAGGTATAATGACACCCGAATGGCGACGATGAGCACATCGGATTTGGTCGAGAATTTTAATATCAGTGCAACAATTCCACATCTTAATTTCACAACGTTGTATTGTTTGGTGAGTGATTATACGGCGTCGGCTAGTGAGCTGGTCATAAACTCTTTGCGAGGAATTGATATTGAGGTTTTTTTGATTGGAACACAGACCGAGGGTAAGAATGTGGCGATGGAGGTTCAAGAGAAAACTTTTGGAGATTATGACTACCAGTTTTATCCTATATCTATAGAGCTGTCGAACGCAAAGGGCTATAGTGGTTATGAAGATGGTTTCGAAGAGGATATCTATGTCGATGATTGGAATGGAGGAGCCAACTTTGCTGATTTTGGCGAAGATGAGATAATGATAAAAACAGCGAGGGAGTTGATCTCATCGCAGCCACTTTCGACCTCGGTAGTGTCACAAAGCAGGGGGGGAGGTGTTGTGAGAACCATAGGTGAGGTGCTCACTCCAAGCCGTCGAGTAGATGGAAATATATTGCTCGTGGAGGAGTAATTTGTAATTCTGTAGAAAAAGGGGGCAAAAGTCCTAATAATTTTATATCTTTGTCGTAATTATATCAAAAAAAGAGCGGTAGAGATAGAATGTTACAACAATTAGCAAAGCAGAGCGCAATATATGGCATCAGTACGATCGTAGGTCGTCTGCTGGGGTATCTGCTTACCCCCTATTTTACCCGAGTCTTTGCCCCCGAAGCGTATGGTATCATTACTGATGTGTATGCCATAATACCCTTTGCATTGGTATTGCTGTCAATGGGAATGGAGTCAAGTTACTTCCGTTTTGCAACAAAGGCGGAGCAGCAGAATAGTACGGCTCAGGGGCTGAAATCAGCGATGATATCTCTCTTCTCGACAACATGGGCACTCACCACATTTGCCGCAGTGGGGTTTTGTATCTTGGTGCAACTGCTCTTAGAGCCTACGTGTGGAGTGATGGGTGCGGTCTATGTCGCTAATCCTCGATATCTCGAAATTGTAGCTTTCATAATTTTATTTGACGTGGTGAGTATGATCCCCTTTGTGCGACTAAGGCAGATGGGGCGATCGAAGAGCTATGTGATGCTTAAACTGTTGAGTATCACACTTCAAGTAGGATTAAGTGTAGGGTTTGGAGTGGCAGGATTATACTCTTCGAATTTTGGTGTCGGGTGGGCTTTAGTGGCAAACTTGATTGCGTCTGCAGTGACTTTTGTGGCGTTGCTGACAACACTATCGGGTGTTGAGTTTCGGGTGAATTGGAAACTGACGGCATCGCTTGTTGCATATTCCATGCCTTTGCTGTTGAGTGGAATAGCGGGTACTGCAACTGACTTTATAGATCGTCAAATGATAAAATATATCATCCCCGTGGGGGCAATGTCGCAACTTGGAATATATGGTGCAGTGACTAAAATTGCAGTTGTGATGACGCTCTTTACACAGATGTATCGTCTTGCGGCGGAGCCATTCTTTTTGTCGAATTTCAAGAAAGATGATTTTGTTGCGATGAATGCTGCGGCCATGAAGTACTATATTATGGTTTCGGTGTTGGTGTTTCTTGGAATATCGCTCTTCAGAGATCTCTTCGCACTGATCGTCGGGACGGATTATCGAGAGGGTATATATATATTGCCGGTGGTATTGGGGGCAAATGTTTTGATGGGGGTGTGGTTAAATCTCTCGTTTTGGTACAAAAGAGAGGAGAAGACATCCTTTGCGTTGTATATCACACTCACTGGTTTGGTGGTGGCGGTAGTTGCAAATTTTGCGTTGGTTCCTCGTTGGGGATACTACGGGGCAGCATGGTCACGTTTAATTGCTGAGGGTGCTATGGTGTGTGTTAGTTACTATCTCAACTGTCGATTTTTCCCCACTCCGTATGATCTTCGGGGAATCGGGATGTATGTGTTGTTGGGAGGGGTATTGTTTGGTGTGTCGGAGATATTGTATCCTCTATTGGGGGGTGGAGTTTTGAATTTTGTCATTAGTATTGTGCTTCTTTCGATATATTTTTGTTACGCTGTGTGGCGAGAGAAAATAGATTTGAGGGGGGTACTGAAAAGTGTGTTGAGAAGATAATGAGATTTGCAGATATCATAGGTCACCAAGAGTTGAAAGCTCACCTTCGACAAAGTGTTTTGTCGCAGAGGGTGAGCCATGCGCAGCTATTTTCGGGGCGTGGAGGTTACGGATCACTAGCTATGGCGGTGGCATATGTTCAATATCTAAATTGTCCAAATCGCACACCGGAGGATTCATGTGGGGTGTGCCCTACGTGTCAACAAATATCGGCACTTAGCCACCCTGATTTGCACTTTGTAATGCCGGTCAATAAGATGGGAAAGAAGAGTACGGAGGTTGTTGTGAGCGATAATTTCATGGGGCAGATGCGACAACTTTTTGTGCACAATGGTGGTTATATTACCCCTACGATGTGGTTCGATGAGTTGGAGTTGGGCAAAACTTTGCAGGGGGTGATCTCGGCGAAGGAGGCGGATGAAATTATCCGCAAATTGTCGTTCAAGAGTTATGGCGCAGAGTATAAAGCGATGATAATATGGCTGCCGGAGATGATGAACGAACAGGCAGCAAATAAGATTCTCAAAATATTGGAGGAGCCTATGGGTAAGACACTCTTTGTGTTGGTGACGGAGAGGAGCGAGAGGTTGCTTTCGACGATCGTGTCACGCACCCAAAGGGTCGATGTGCCACGTGTCGATGTGAAGGATATGGAGATATATGCTGCGCAGAGTGGAGTATGTGATGAGGTGCAGTTGCGAAGTATGTCACGAGTAGCGGCGGGAGATATCGTCGAGTTGCGATCTCTGCTTAGAGGCGAGAATGCATCGCAGAGGGGTGAAAATTTCACACTCTTCACGGCACTCATGCGCTTGAGCTACAACAATAAACATTTGGAGTTGATGTCGTGGGCAGAGGATGTTGCAGCATTGAGCAGAGAGCAACAACGAGGGATGTTGCAATATAGTTTGAGAATGTTGCGTGAGGCGTATATAATTCATGCCGGAGTGGGCGAAATAAGTTGCTTGTGGGGTGAGGAGGCAGATTTTTGCAAGAAATTTGCACCCTTCATTGGTAACCAAAATATTGAGTTTCTGATCGGGCAGATAGAGTTAGCATTGTCGCAGTTATCGCAAAATGGTAATCCGACGATAATATTTACACACTTTGCTCTCATCGTGAGCAAACAGATAAATAGACTTTAGCTATGACGGAGGTGGTGATACTATTGGGGGGAAATATCGGCGATGTGAGAGCATTATTTGCGGAGTGTCGAGAGCTGTTGTCACACAGAGTGGGAGAGGTGATATCGCTTTCGGCAGAGATGGAGAGTGATGCGTGGGGTTTCTCGTCGTCGAGTAAATTTGTGAATCAAGCGGTGTTGTTGTCGACGGAACTTTCGCCAGAGGCTCTTCTTGCTGCCACACAGAGTATAGAGCGTGATTTGGGCAGAAATAGAGACGATGAGAAGAGAGAGAAGATACGTAGTGGCGAGCCATACGCATCGAGAGTGATAGATGTTGATATCATAACATATGGGTCGCAAGTAGTTGATGTTGAGGGGCTGATGATCCCCCATGCGAGGATGCATGAACGTGAATTTGTGTTGAGACCTATGGTGGAGGTTGCTCCACTGTGGCAACACCCGACACTAAAAAAGAGTACGGCAGAGCTGTTGAAAAAAATAATTAAATGAAAAGGTTAGTACTATATATTTTATTTTCGCTCACACTGTGGAGCTGTTTTAAGGATGAGTCCTATGATACAATACTCGTTGTGCGCCCACAGGTGCAGGATAGTTCGAGTGGGGATTTTGTGTCGTATGAAGATTGTGTAGCCTACGCATTTAATGCAGATACCGCCTCATGGGAGATAGCTTCATGGGCAGATGCCAAGGCGGGGATATTGACATCTAAGGTGGATGCCAACACCACACAGTTACCTTTTGCAGTGGGAGAAAGTTACGTGGAGGATAGCCTCGAAGATACAATGTTGGCGATGAGAATTGCGAGGGAGAGTGCGCTGATTGTTGTGGCACACAACACTACTGAGAATTATGGATATAGAATATATGATGTGGGGTTGAACCTCGATAAGACATATATATATGCCCGATTTAGACCATGGAAAGAGGGGGAATATACGGAAAGTTACTGGACATATTTCGCTCCGGAGAATAGTGTAGATGAATAAGAAAGAAGATATGAATATTCAAAATAAATATATAGTGAGGGGTTTAAACCTTGCGGTTGTAATCTTTTTCGTGAGTGCATTTTTCATAAGATGTGCCTCGATAATGACTCCAGATGGAGGACCTTACGACACCATTGCACCAGTGATTGTGGCTATGACCCCCGAAAACTATACAACAAATTTTACGGGAAAGAAGATATATGTCGAGTTCGATGAATTTGTGAAGATAACAGACCAAAGCAAGGAGTTTTTCACCTCGCCACAGATGAAAACTAAACCCAAGCTCTCGACAAAGGGGCGAGGTGTGATGGTGACACTCGGAGACTCTTTGTTGCCAAATACTACATATGCATTAAATTTTGGAGCGACAATCAAAGATAATAATGAGGGTAATCCGTTGTACTCTATGCGATATGTATTCTCGACGGGAGATGAGATCGATTCGATGATGATGTCGGGATATGCGGAGGATAGTTTCGAGTCGGATTCGGTGAGTGGAGCGATGATATATTTCTTCATTGCAGACTCGGTGGAGTATAACGAAGATTATGATTCAACGATGTTTAACTACACTCCAGCGGTAATAGCACGTGCGGAGTTGAATGGTGTATTTTTAGCGCAGAATCTTAAACCTATAGATTATAGAGTCTACGCCTTTGAGGATCGCAACAATAACTTTACCTATGAGCCAGAAACCGATCAAGTAGGTTTTATTGAGGGGTTGTATAATCCGTCGTCGATGCCAGATTTCTCGTTGTGGTTTGACTCTTTGCGAGGATATGTTGTGGCGGATCCGCAGTTGCATTTTAAACTCTTTGAGGATAAGGCATTTAAAAGGCAGAATTTGCAGGAGTCACAACGACCAAAGCAACATCAGGCACTCTTGTATTTCAATACGGAGAATCCTCAAATTGAGAGAATCTCGTTAGACTCCATTGCCCAAGATGATCTTATTGTGGAGTATATGTCTAAAGGTCGAGATACTGTGGCGGTGTGGTTTAATGTTGATTCAGATATGATCCCCGACACATTGCGAGGTTCGATCACATATTTCAAACATGACTCTATTCGTGAGTTGGTCGAGACGAAGGATACATTGCGTCTTACGTGGCGATATATCGAATCTAAGGAGGAGCAAAAGGAGAGGGAGAGACTGGAGCGTGAGAGAGAGAAGGCTGAAGAGTTGGGTGAGGAGTGGGAAGAGCCTGCGGTGGTGAACCCATTCAAAGTAGCAATAACATCTGCGGGAGCCATCAATCCCGATCTGCCATTGGTGATAAATTTCGACTATCCTCTAATCGAGATAGATAGCTCGGCGATAACGATGGCGTATATCTCCCCCGATAGTGTGCGAAGTGCGCAAAGTTTCACTCTACAAAGAGATAGTGTAAACCTCCGTAGATGGTATGTGAACACGAAGTTCGATAAGCAGGAGGGACAGTATGAACTCGTAATACCCGATAGCACGTTCCGAAATGTGGCGAGGGAGGTGAATGACTCTGTTGTGTTGAGTTACACAATCTATAAACCCGAGGAGTATGCAACGATAAATGTAAACTTTACCAAACCCGAGGGTGATGAGGCGGATTATATTATCGAGTTGCTAAGCAACAATAATAAACTCTTGGATTACAAGGTTGCATCGACTAGTGGAGGTTATAAATTCAAATATATACCCGCCTCAGATGTTCGCTTGCGAGTTATAAAGGATGATAATCGAGATGGTGAGCGAAGTTCGGGAAATCTGGTGCAGAGGCTTACCCCCGAACGGGTGTCATATTTCGAGAAGGATGGTGAGTCAACATTCACAATGAAGGTAAATTGGGAGTATGATTTTGAGTTGAATGCCACAGATCTATTCATAGAGGAGAATATGGAGTCGTTGATAAAGCGTTTGGAACAGGAGGAGTTTGCGAGGATACAGAAAGCTGCAGCTGATAAAGCAAACAATCAAAATCAAAATAATAACCGTAATCGTTAACGCAGGAGGCTCTGTGTAATAGTTATGAATAAAAGTAGAAAAAAGAGATATATAGCAATCATATCTGTGGTGATTATGGCGTTACTTCCCTTCTGCGAAGTGTCGGCACAATACACCATTGGAGTCTCGGCAGGAGTCACAACGAGTAGCTTTAGACCATACCCAGACCAAGAGACAAGAACCGTGACGGGGTTGTACACGAGTGGTGTGTCGCTGAGATACTATACGGCACAACGTTTCGTCGGTGCTATCGGAGTCGATGTGGAGTTTTTGCAGAGAGGCTACTCTTTTGCGCCCTATGCATCATACACCCAAGAGGGGGAGGATCACCTCTACTATACACGATACTACAACTCGATAATGGTTCCTTTTATGTGGCAGCCACACGTCTATATGTTTAATAATCATGTGCGTATATTTTTGGATGCTGCGGTGACGTTCTGTTACAATATGGCGTCTACGTATGTAAACGATGCGTATAGAGTCTACTACGATGCTGAAGATTGGAAGGGAGATTATATCTACAAAACATCTCGTGACAATAGATTTGGATATGGTCTTATGGGTGGCGGATAAACTTCTGTTTTTATAT
>JAWXSU010000036.1:0-12241 GCA_044434245.1 Rikenellaceae bacterium
AGATATACACCATAGATGCAACATTGGAGTGTGCAAAGATGGGAAATGCACGACTATTTAACACCCTAATTTTGGGAGGATACTTAGCCGTAAACCCAGTAGTGGAGCTCAGCAATGTCATGGAGGGACTCAAAAAGTCTCTACCCGAGAGAGCTTGGAAACTACTTCCACTCAATGAGCAAGCAATCCACCATGGAGCTAAAATCATTGCAGAAAAATAGAGACAAACTTTTGTTTATAGTACCAAAATCCCCATATTCTGATCTAAGAATATGGGGATTTTGGTATCTACACATAACAAGATTGAGATAATTTAACGTGAGTTTAAAATTCGCACTCACGATAATTTAATTGCTTTGCACCCACCTACTTTACGGTGTAACTTTCACAACTATTATCATCATACAACACGATAACTCGCTTTACCTTGGGCGACAAAAGATCAATAGTTGAACTTATAGGCATATTAGCTGGCTGTGGTGCAACACTCTCTTTTTGCGAGTTTGACTGCTCCGTCTGCGGCAACCCCGTGAAGAGATCTCCATCATCGGAAGATAACGATAGGGGGGGAGGGGTAGATGGTACTGAAGCAGGATCATCATCGCAAAGATACATACACTCATCATCGAGCAACAACCAATAGGGGTTTATCTTTGGAAATCTACGAAGGATTTTTTGGAGCAAATCAAAACTCGGTTTATTTCGTCCCGACACCAAATGAGAAATTCCCGATGGTTGAGTCTCTAGAATATCCGCTAGGCGAGAGGAGGTGAGCCCTTCGCATTTCATCAGTTGTGTAATTTTATCCTTCATAACAGCAATTTTTACAAAAATAAACATTTGTTTTTTGTAAAGCAAATTTTATTTACAAAAATAATCTACGAAGTGGTTGATTGTTGTTTTACATTTGTGATCTACCTTGGATATCTGTGTAATTCTTACCTAGGTGCTTAATTACATATCAATAAAGTTGATTATATAAATAGCTGTAAATTGCTAGTATTCAAGCTAATATCACATGTTAAATACGCTATATCTTCATCTCATAGCAAAATGCTCAATTACTATATAATCATCATAAACCAAAACTTTATATAGATATTATATTTGGCTGATTCTTAGTGACTTGCATCGTTAGTTCAAATACTTTAACATCGGTAGATCAAGGGGAATAAAGCTGTTGCCTATCTCCATTTACATGGTTATAGTTTTCACATATCTAACACACATATGTAAAGATTAACAATGCCATTTATTATACATCTGTAAAAAGAGGTGATCTTTAATCTTTTTGATGGTGTTTACATTTGTAAATTACAGATGTTTTGGTGTTATTTTAGGTTGATTTTACAATTTTAACAGTTGTACACACGGAAAATATCTCCATAAAGAACTCAATAGGTTCATTATGTTAAATTACATAAAAAGGGCAAGGCTATCAAAGCCTTACCCTTTTGTAATTCAGCGATTTACACTCAGTGCATACTATCTACTTCTTACATATACTATTTGCAATTTCTGAAAACTCATCTGGAGTTAATTGTACCCTTTCACGACTAAAATTTGCGTCTCCTTCACTGTTTATAGGTACTAAATGTATATGGGCATGTGGTACTTCCAACCCTAGCACCATCACAGCTACCCTTTTACACTCCACACTTCCCTTAATTTTTGCTGCTACCTCTTTAGCAAATAAAACCATTCCCGAGAGCGTATCATCATCGAGATCGAAAATGTAATCAGTCTCACACTTTGGAACAACCAAAGTGTGTCCTTTCGCGAGTGGGTTTATATCCAAAAAAGCAAAGTATCGATCACTCTCCGCCACTTTATAGCAAGGGATCTCCCCCGCTATTATACGTGAAAAAATTGTTGCCATTGTTATATTTTTTAACTATTGATCTTTAAATTTTGGAGTCAATATCTCTGCCGCAATAACAGCCTTTCGAAGGTCGAAATCACTCCTCTTAAATCTATCCTCTTGAACACTGCTCTCCACTTCGTCCGGGACGGGAACAGCTGCAACCTCTCTTTCGATTTTGCGAGGTTTTGGCGAGGTCGCACTCTCCACCTTCGTTGGTATTGCTTGTGACTGAACCTCACGCAGCAGAGTCTCTAAAGTAACTGGCGACTCCGAAACTCCTCCCTCTGCCGGGTCATCAATGGGCATTGATCTCTGCCGCTTGCGTTTCACATTACTCGCTACAAACACAATGACAATCACCGCCATCCATACAAATTTAATTATATTTTCAAACTCCATATGCTAAAATTTTAATTTTCAACTCGTCGTACACTATCGAATCCCCGTATCGCTCGAACCCTCTCCATCGCACTATTTAAACTATCTGAATCTTTGACATAGAGGGTAAAACGCCCCTCAAAAATACCATCATGGCTATTAATATTCACCTCCCGTATATTAATATTACAATCAAACGAGATAACCTGCGCAAGATCAAATAACAAACCTACACGATCAATTCCTCGAATTTCGACCGTACTTAAATACGACAAACTCTTGTGCTGCGACCACTTAATCTCCTCTTTTATAATATTTTGACCATCATGTGCAGCCAACCTATGCAACTCATTACATGTCGACTTATGAACCTCAATAACATGAGTCTCCGGATTTCTATACCCCACAACCTGATCTCCGGGAATTGGGTTACAACACTCCGAAATCACAAATTCATCACGATGTAATCTATCATTATTTTCACTCTCCTCTTCGACCTCTTCCGTCGGTTTTCTGATAAATAGTGACCAAAATTTATTGATTTTCTGCTGCGGATTCTCGCGCAAAATATCCATTAAACCATCCAAGCTGATGATCCCAGCACCTACCTTTGAGTAAAACTCATCCTTATTTGAGCAACTGTAAGCGGGTAATACTTTGCGTATAACTCGCCCACTTATAGGTATTTGCAACGCCTCCATAGCATCGTCAAATATTTCACGACCTCGCTCAATATTATTATCCTGCTCACTCCTCAAAAACGCTTTGATTGACTGCACCGCCTTTGTCGTTGTGACATACTCCAACCACTCGGCGGAGGGACGACCACTATCTGCTGTTATTATCTCAATTTGATCCCCACTATGTATACGAGCGGTGATTGGTTGAATTTTATGATTTATCTTCACCCCGATAGCTTTGTTACCAACATTGGAGTGAATATCATAAGCAAAATCTATCGCCGATGCATTGAGTGGCAACTTCCGAGCCTCCCCCTTTGGCGTAAAGACCGCAATTTCAGAGGTATACAACGACATCTTAAAGTTGTCTAGAAACTCCACCGCATTATCCGTAGGTGAGTTTAACGCTGCACGAATCTTCTTCAGCCACTTATCAAACTCATCTTCATTGGACGATGATGCCCCTTGTTTATATTTCCAGTGAGCTGCGAAGCCTCGCTCCGCTATTTCGTCCATTCTTTTGGTGCGGATTTGAACCTCGACCCACACTCCTTCGGGACCCATAACCGTGACATGAAGAGCTTCGTAACCATTATCTTTGGGCATACTAATCCAATCTCGTAATCGTTCAGGATTTGGAGTGTAAATATCTGTTATTGAAGAGTATATCTGCCAACACTGCGTCTTTTCCGAGGGGAATGGTAGTGGCTCAAAGATGATCCTTATGGCATACAGATCATATATTTCATCAAACGAAACCCCTTTACGTTGCATCTTATTCCATATCGAATATGCACTTTTTACCCTCCCAGCAATCTCATATTTTATTCCATCCCTATCTAGGGTCTTGATTATCGGATCTGTGAAACGTTTAATCATCTCCTGGCGGGCACTTTCTGTATTCGCCAATTTAGAATTTATCTCATCATACTGTGCTGGGAAACGATACTTCATGCATAGATTTTCCAGCTCGCTCTTTATGGCATGTAATCCAAGTCTATGCGCCAAAGGTGCAAAAAGATATATTGTTTCGCTTGTGATTTTGATCTGTTTATTTTGGGGCATGTAGCCTAGAGTTCTCATATTGTGAAGCCTATCCGCAATTTTTATGAGGATCACCCTCACATCATCCGATAGCGTCAACAGCACTTTTCGAAAATACTCCGCCTGCTGCGAAGTGTCGGCATTAAAGACCCCCGACATCTTAGTGAGTCCGTCGACCATATATGCAATCTTTGCCCCAAATATCCTTTCGATATCCTCGATCGTGTAATCCGTATCCTCCACAACATCATGCAAAAGAGAGGCTATAACAGATTTCACCCCCAGTCCGATTTCATCTAACACAATGTGTGCCACCGCAATAGGATGCAGGAGGTACGGTTCGCCTGAACGACGTCGTACCCCCTGATGAGCCTCCTTTGCTAAAAAATATGCTCTCTTGATTAGATCCCAATCTTCATCACTCTTACAAACCTTCTGACAAGAGAGCTTTAGTTTTTCCCATGCTTCGGCTATTATTTTCTCATCCTCCGCACTTTTTTCCATATCAATTTAATTTCACAACACTCCCAAACGAATTTTTTCGAAGTGTCATCAATATTTTACGCCTCCTTCTTAGTGGTCATTGCATCACGCACCTTAGCCTCCACTTCATCCCTTAGAGCAGCATCACTAAGGAGTAGATTTTTCACTGAGTCCCTACCCTGCCCAATCTTACGCTCTCCGTAAGAGAACCACGAACCAGCCTTCTTGATAACTCCGTAATCAACACCCAAATCAATAATCTCGCCAACCTTTGAGATACCCTCACCGAACATGATGTCGAACTCCGCTCGCTTGAATGGAGGTGCAACTTTATTCTTCACAACCTTCACACGAGTGCGTGTACCTAGCTGATCCTCACCATCTTTGATTATCGACACACGACGAATATCTATGCGAACACTAGCATAAAATTTCAATGCATTACCACCCGTTGTAGTCTCCGGATTTCCATATACCACACCGATTTTATCACGCAACTGATTGATAAATATGCACACCGTCTTAGTCTTAGAGATGCTAGCTGTGAGTTTTCTCAAAGCCTGCGACATCAATCTTGCTTGAAGTCCCATCTTCGAATCTCCCATCTCTCCTTCGATCTCCGCCTTGGGTGTAAGTGCTGCTACAGAGTCAATTACAACTATATCAATGGCACTTGAACGTATCAGAGAATCTGCAATTTCCAACGCTTGCTCACCATTATCGGGTTGTGAGATAAGAAGGTTGTCGACATCAACACCCAACTTTTGAGCATAAAAGCTATCAAATGCATGCTCTGCATCGATAAAAGCAGCTATGCCTCCCATCTTTTGCGCCTCTGCGATTGCATGGATTGCGAGTGTTGTCTTACCCGATGACTCAGGACCATAGATCTCAATCACGCGTCCTTTGGGATAACCACCAACTCCGAGTGCTATATCCAAAGTGACTGAACCTGTGGGTATTACCGGTACACTCGCCACCTCTTTAGAGTTCATTCTCATAATCGAACCCTTACCGAAATCTTTCTCGATCTTATCCATCACAGCGTTCAACACCTTGAGCTTGTCGCTGTTATCTTGCACTTTCTCTGCCATAACTATACTTTTTGTATTCTTAAATTTCACTTTTCGCCACCGACTTTTGATTATATTGATGGCACCACTCCAAAGATAATAAAATTTTTTGAGAGTCGATTAGATTAAATCGTTTTTTAACACTCTACTCCCATGTTATCACCTCTTGCACCTGATCTCTAAACTCCTGTTCCGTATTATTGAGTCGTCGCATACATCCCGGGCAGCGAATAGCTGTTTGAGTTTCTATGTGGTCGTCGCCACACCCAACACATCGAGGTAAAACTCCATAGGTGTTGTCGCCGTAATGGTTAAATTGTGCGCCACAATGTTTGCAGCTGATTTTGTAAGAGGTTCCCATAGCTTTAATTTTTTGTGTTAAAATTTATGTCTCAGGTCATCCTATATCCTTTCGACACTACAAAGGAACTGCTTTAGTGTGACAACTTGTGACACACCATAAAATTATTACGATTTTTTTGTGAATTTTTCGATTTGTGATACTATATACTCCTCCAACTGAGGTGTGTCACGGATGATAACATCATCTAAAAGCCCCATAACGAAACGCCCAACTCCTGCGAAACTAGCGACTTGAGTATCTAACATCCATCTTTTATCATCTATTTGTGTGAGATATTGCACCGACAGAGGATACTCCTCCAACAACAAATTATACGACAACATCCCCAACTCCAACTGTACACGATATTGGCTCTGTCCCGTCATTCTAAAAAGATCCATAAATCCCTCATTATGCTCCAACTCATGTGACCAATTCTCAGCGAGTAGCTCTACGGATTGGATACGTGAAGTTTTAAAAATCTTGTTTTGTAGATCCTCCGTATCGAAACACCACACCTGCACGTAGTTGGTCGTGAAGGCTATTGGCTCTACCCTACGATCACGTACCGCACCACCATGAGCAGATTGATACCCTTTCAAAATCACCACCTTACGTTCTGATATTGCCTCTACAATATTGTGTACATTGGGTGCATTCTTTCCCGACACCACCGTATTTGCTAGCACCTTATTATCGTAAACGGAGTATAATTTTCGCTTTAAATTTACTTTCAGGAGATTGTTGTCGTCAATAGCCTCGATAGACCTTTTTAGAATCACTGCCTCCTCCTCGGTGAAGTGCACCAACTGTGATATATCCTTAAAATGTGGGGACTCTCTATCTAAACGAATATGATCCCCCTCTTTTTTTATGACAAATCCAGCCTCACGGAATGTATCAATATACCTATATATTGTGCGTCGTGACATCTCCAACCTCTGCGCCAAATCATCTACCGTATAGGTTGTATTGGCTGTTAGCATCTTCATCAAACGCAATATACGTGATATCTTAGGCTGATCCATAGTTGTTCAAAAAAAGCAGAGAGAGCCATAAGACTCTCTCTTTGTGGTATTTAGTTCATTACAATCTTCTCGATATCCTCGACAATATGTCTGAAATTTTTATCCATCTCCATCATATTGGCTACCGCCTTACAAGCGTGCAACACCGTAGCGTGGTTACGACCTCCAATAGCCAAACCTATAGATGCCAACGGAGCTTGCGTATGTTGCTTCGCTAAATACATCGCCACTTGACGTGCTTGAACGACCTCTCTCTTTCGCTCCTGTGAAAGCACCCTCTCCTTAGGAATAGACATATTTACACACACCTCGTCAAGAATCCCCTCCACTGTGATCTCCTTATGGCTCATCTTGATATATATCTTCAACACCTCACGTGCTAGCGCAATATCTACTTTTCGTTGCAAGAACGATGCATTAGCAATAAGTGATGAGAGTGCACCTTCAATCTCACGCACATTAGCCTTAATGTTATTTGCCAAGTAGTCAACAACTTCTGGAGACAACTCTGCCTTTAATTTCTTCGCCTTTGATTGCAAAATCTTTACCTTTGTTTCGTAATCAGGCAAGTTAACCGGCGTTGCAAACCCCCATTTAAAACGAGTCAACAAGCGTTGCTCAATATCCTTAAGTTCGGCGGGCGATTTATCTGAAGTTAAGATAATCTGCTTTCCCGTAAGGTGAAGGTGGTTGAATATATTAAAGAATGCGTTTTGCGTTCCTGTCTTACCCGTAAGCTCCTGAATATCGTCGATGATTAGCACATCTATAGTTTGATAGAAGTGGATAAAATCTGGAATCTCTCCATTCTTGTATGCTGTTTGAAACTGCGCCTGGAACTTATTCATCGAGACATATAGCACCTGCTTTTCGGGATGTCGTTGAATAATCTCGTGACCTATAGCTTGTACTATATGCGTCTTACCCAATCCTGAATCTCCATATATATATAGTGGATTGAATGGGTTGTTATTCATATTTCCGGGATTAACCGCCACCGCCATACCTGCCGAGCGAGATAATCTATTACACTCTCCCTCCACAAAATTTGCAAACGTATATCCACTATTTAGGTTTGGGTCGATATTCATACGCTTCAAACCGGGAATAACAAATGGATTTTTGATATTTGCAGTAGAGGTTTGAGCACTGAATCCCTGTGGCGTTGTAGCGTTAGACTCCGTAGAGGCTACAACAGTGCTATTTTGAATCCTTGGAACCGCATAAAAAATTGATGTCGAATTACCAAAATAGTGCTGGACGATGGGTCTCAAAAAACTGATATATTTATCCTCAATCTCTTTGGCGTGCGCTCTATTTGTAACGCCCAATCTCAAGATATTACCACTATGCTCCAATGGCACGATAGACTCAAACCACTTCACAAACTCCTCTTGTGTCGTTTGTGACTTGATTGTGCTAAGGCAATCTTGCCAAGTCTTTTCGTATGATGCAACTGCTTGAAACATAAATATTTACGTTGTAGTATCTTGTTAATAGACAAAAAAATATAGTTAAAAGACACTCCTCAAATCGACATCGTAAAGTATCATCAATGCATCATGCATCAAAAATGAGGGCACTTTCAACGGTACAAAGATGGGGATAATTTTTTGAAAAAAAACTATCTTTGCTATTGATTTTTAACTTTATTTTAATATGATATGTATCTAAAAAAAATGATGATTTTTTAACTCACTGATATTGTTTATTTTCAATTTTTTTTTTACTTTTGTTAATAGATATTTTTATGGTGTAGCTGTAAATTATATAGAATATATTTATAGTCAAAAGGAGGGGTGGATTTTATATATAGTAACAAAATACAAATAATTAATTTTTATAACACTATGGCAAACGAATTAGAGCAAATGGTGCTAGCCAAAGCTCAACAATGGTTAGACGGAGCGTATGACGCTCAAACAAAAGCTTCTGTTAAAGAGATGATGGAAACCAACATGAGCGAACTCATCGAAAGTTTCTACCGCGACCTAGAGTTCGGAACAGGAGGACTTCGTGGCATTATGGGTGTTGGTACAAACCGTATGAATATATATACTGTTGGTGCTGCAACTCAAGGTCTTTCAAACTACTTAAAGATTAACTTCTCGGGAGAGATCAAAGTAGCTGTGGCTTACGATAGTCGCAACAACTCTGAACTATTTGCAAAGAGAGTTGCCGACATCTTTGCATCGAATGGTTTCACTGTATATCTTTTCGATGCATTGCGCCCAACTCCGGAGCTCAGTTTCGCAATTCGTGAATTGGGTTGTCAATCGGGAGTTGTGGTTACAGCTTCGCACAACCCTAAGGAGTACAACGGATATAAAGCGTATTGGGAGGATGGAGCTCAAGTTACCGAGCCACACGACAAGAGAATCATCGAGGAGGTGAACAAAATCACCGATATTAATATGATCCAAACAGGTGTCAACACCGATAAGATCATTATGCTCGATACTAAGTTCGATGAAATATATCTAGATATGGTAAAGAGCCTATCGTTAGCAGCAGATAGCATCAAGAAGTTTGAGAATATGAAGATCATCTACACTCCTATCCACGGATCTGGTGTTGACTTGGTTCCTCGTTCATTGGCGAAATATGGATTCAAAAACGTAATGTTAGTTCCAGAGCAAGCTATCGTTAGTGGCGATTTTCCTACTGTTGACTCACCAAACCCAGAGGAGCGCAAAACAATGTCTATGGCTATAGACTTGGCAGCTAAAGAGGGTGCAGATTTGATCTTGGCAACCGACCCTGATGGCGACCGTCTAGGAGTAGCTCTTCGCAACAAGGCGGGAGAGTATGTATTGCTCAATGGTAACCAAACTTTGGTGCTGATTCTTTCATACCAACTGACTCGTTGGGCAGAGCTTGGCAAAATTGACGGAAAGCAATTTATCGTTAAAACTATCGTGTCGTCGCTAATGGCAAATGCTGTAGCTGAGAATTTCGGTGTTAAATGCTACGACTGTCTCACCGGATTTAAGTATATCGCCCGTATCATTCGCAACGAGGAGGGTAAGACTAAATATATCGGTGGTGGCGAGGAGAGTTTCGGTTATCTAGGTGGCGATCAAGTTCGTGACAAAGATGCGGTATCGGCTTGTTCATTGGCAGCAGAGGCGGCCGCTTGGGCTATGGATACTATGGGACTTACACTTTTTGAGTGGTTGCAAGAGCTATATGTTAAGTATGGTCTATTCCGTGAGGGATTGGTTTCGGTTGTTCGCAAGGGTAAATCAGGTGCTGAGGAGATCCAACAAATGATGGCTGATTTCCGTGCAACACCTCCAACATCTATCTTGGGATCTGACATTGTGAAGATCAAGGATTTCAAAACTTCAGAGGAGTTGGATATGAAGAGTGGCGTAAAGAGTACAATCGACGAGGATTCAAGCAACGTATTGCAGTGGTTCACAGAGGATGGTACTATCATATCGGTTCGTCCTTCGGGAACTGAACCTAAGATCAAATTCTACTTTGGTGTGAAAGCTCCATTGGCATCTGTAGCTGAGTATGAGAAGGTACTAGCTGAATTGGATAGTAAAATTGAGGCTATCAAAGTTGAGTTGAAATTGGTATAGGGTTTTATACCTATATTATATATTGGGGAGAGCTACGTCAAAAGGAGCTCTCCCCAAATTATATATCTAATAAGTAGTGAAAAACAATTATTGCCATATTTTTAATAGCACTCTTGGAGCGATATTTTTCACTATTAAATCTCAATGTAGAACCACTATATTTTCAATTCAATAGCAAAAAATCTCATCTTCAATAGCACTATCAAAAACACACCAATAATTATTTTACACTACTTAGTTACAATAAATGAAAAAGATATTCACATTATTTTGTGTCGTAGCACTCTGCACAACTATAGTATCAGCTCAAGAGTCCAACGATGGATTTACTATCGTGAACTCTATAGCACAGCTGCAAAAAGCGATAAAAAAAGATGGTGGTAAAATCCGCCTCGCCCCAAATGAATACACCATCGAAAGCAAAGGGGCAGTATCCTACGATGAGTTCGACCGCTACAAGAATGGCAAACTTCAAGAGGCTAAATTTGAACTACGAACAATACTGCACTTCTCGGGCAATAATAACACTGTCGACCTCTCGGGTTCGACAATCAACATCGACACGAAACTATTGAGCCAGTTTGGAAATATTGAGTTCGCAGAGGTTTTGATTAGTGGTAATGACAACATTATCAAAGGTTTGAAGGTCGTAGATTGCGGTGGTGCAATCCCTACACGAGGTTCAAATACTATGTATATCATGGGGGATAGAAATACGGTCACAGAGGCAGATTTATTTGTTGATGGCTCTTCGCCGTATGGGTATGGTCACCTGCTGGGCAAGGGTGGAGGAAGCATGGTAAAACTTCGCAAACACTGCTCTCTGCTTATCACAGGTGTTGATACTAAACTCCTGAATAGTAAAATATTAACGCATGGATATGGACATGGAATATATCTTCAAGGTGCCGTTAACACATGGATCGAAAATTGCGTTGTCGAGGGGCAAATGCGCTCTACGGATGAGATGTTAGCAGAAAAATTTGGTCCTGCATTCGATTGCGGATTCAAAAGCACATACCACCCCGGAGTCATCGTGAAGGGTGAAATGAAGGCACTATCCGAAGATGCTTACCGCATCTACGCCTCGGGAGTTAATGGTCGCAAGACTGTGGGGCTAAACGTCGTGAACTGCATAGCAATAAAGATGCGCACGGGATTTGATGTGTCGTTAGGATCAACAGATGGAGATCTTAATGTAATTAACTGCGAGGCTATTGAGTGTCAATTCGGGTATAGCTTAAGCAGTGGTGCTGTAGTCGAAAATTGCAAGAGTGATGCTATATATGGTCCTGTTCTCACATTCCCCTACGCCAACTCCAGAGGGAGTAAAGCCGACATAGAGATCACAGCAGGCGAAAGCAAAGAGTTTCCATACTTGCGAGCTGCCGAGATAAATGGTAACGACCACAATATTGACATCAAAATCGCAGAGGGCGTAGAGTGTAATCTACCGATCTGTTTTGGAGAATCATTCAGAAGTGATGTTGCGATGTTTAGAGACCCCAACACAGATATAAATAGAGTCTCGGGTGCAAAAAATGTAACACTCACAAATAACTCTGCGCTTAAAATCATCCTTAATAATCGCACCTCTTCGTGCAACATAACAACAAATGGAGAGGTCGAGAATAGCGGTACTAAGTAGTGAAAAACAATTATTGCCATATTTTTAATAGCACTCTTGGAGCGATATTTTTCACTATTAAATCTCAATGTAGAACCACTATATTTTCAATTCAATAGCAAAAAATCTCA
>JAWXSU010000037.1:0-11884 GCA_044434245.1 Rikenellaceae bacterium
GGTGCCGATATAATGATGGCATTCGATGAGTGCCCACCGGGAGATTCACCACGAGATTATGCCACAAAATCGTTGGGGTTAACCCAACGATGGTTGGAGAGATGTTTCAACCAATATGAGAAAACGCAACCAAAATATGGACACTACCAATCGCTGTTTCCTATCGTGCAGGGGTGTACATATCCCGACCTTAGAGCAAAGGCAGCGGAGGGGGTGTTGCAGTACAATGCCGATGGTTATGCTATTGGAGGTTTGGCGGTGGGTGAGCCCGCTCCTGTGATGTATGATATGATCGAGGTGGTCAATGAGGTGCTACCCGAGGATAAACCTCGATATTTGATGGGGGTGGGAACTCCAATCAACATCTTGGAGGCTATAGATCGTGGAGTCGATATGTTCGATTGTGTCATGCCTACACGCAATGGTCGCAATGGGCAGCTATTCACGTGGGAGGGAGTTATCAATATCCGCAACAAAAAGTGGGAGGCGGACTTCTCCGCTATCGACCCCCAAGGTAGAGCATTTGTTGACCACACATATTCACGAGCATATCTTCACCATCTGGTGAAGTGTGGCGAGATATTGGCGTCGCAGATTGCATCGCTACACAATGTGGCGTTTTATTTAGATTTGGTGGGTGAGGCTCGACGCCATATAATCGCAGGAGATTTCAAGGAGTGGAAAGAGGCGGCGGTGATAAAACTAGCACGTAGATTATAGAACAAAAAAATGAGATTATGAAACTTCGCTGGCCAGGACTCAAGATTCTAGACCGATACATCATCGGTAAGTTTCTATCCACATATTTCTTCTCGATCATCCTAATTATTGTGGTGATCGTGATATTTGACTATGCCGAGAAGATTGACAACTTCACAGCTAGTAAAGCTCCGTTCAAAGCGATTGTCTTTGACTACTATTTGAACTTTATACCCTCGTTTGTCAACCAATTTAGCGGACTCTTCGCATTTATTTCGGTGATCTTCTTCACTTCGAAGTTGGCGTATCAGACCGAGATTATTGCGATGTTGTCGGGAGGAATGAGTTTTCGCAGACTTATGTGGCCATACTTCATCGGATCGTTGATTATTGCGGGGTTGTCGCTATCGCTGAATCTGTGGATAGTTCCAATTTCGCAGAAGACATGTGTGAAATTCGAGTCGGAGTATATCGACAACCGCAAAGGTGTGAAGTATGACAAACACATATATCGACAAGTAGAACCCGGATTATTTCTCTATCTGCGTAGCCTCACAAACCAAGATCGTGCAGCATTCTTGACGCTCGAAAAGTACGAGGAGGGGAAGATGGTGAGTGTGTTGGAGGCGGCAACAGTGTCGTTGGATAGCCTTTCGGGGAGATGGAAGGCACTCCGATATACCACACGAGAGTTCGACGAGAGCGGAGCGGATAACTTTACGCAACATCGCAATCTCGATACACTTATCAATATCGATCGCTCGGAGTTGGGTAATGTCGGCGACCTTGTAAAGACGATGAAGATAGATGAGCTTAATGAGTTTTTGGAGCAACAAAAGTTGAAGGGGTCGGATTCGATAAAGGTTATTGAGGTGGCAAAACATACACGTTATGCATTTCCGGCAGGAACATTCATATTGACACTTATCGGAGTCTCGGTGTCGTCACGTAAAGTGCGAGGTGGTACGGGACTTCATATTGGAATCGGTACGGGACTCTGCTTTTCGTATATCCTCTTCACGAGATTCTTCGAAGAGTTCGCAAAGGGAGGTTCTATGCCGCCAGATATTGCGGTGTGGACACCCAATATAATATTCTCATTTATCGCAATTTACTTCTATAATAAAGCACCAAAATAGTGATTCACATACCTCAACATATCGAAATCATAGCGCAGAAGTGTCGCATGTCGGAGCGTATATCGCCAGCCGAAGCTCTCGCCTTGTGGCATGATGCACCGTTGTGGCTGCTCGCAAAGTTGGCAGTGGAGCGCAAGAGAGAGGTTAGTGGAGATGCGGTGTTCTACAATCGAAATTTCCATTTAGAGCCTACGAATATTTGCCGCTTTAGATGTAAATTTTGCTCTTTCAGGCGTGGCGAGGGGTCGGAGGATAGTTGGAACTACTCGATGGAGGAGATGGAACAGATCGCTCAAAGCTACACTTCGAGGGGGGTTACAGAGGTGCATATCGTCGGTGGGGTGCATCCGTCGCATTCGCTCGGTTTTTTCGAGGAGCTCATAGCTCGTGTGAAGTCAATATTACCACAAGCCACAATCAAAGCATTCACAGCCATTGAGTTGTCGTACATGATTCGTGAGGCGGGGATCACAATCGACGAGGGGCTTAGAAGGTTGAAAGCGGCAGGTATGGAGTCTATACCTGGGGGTGGAGCGGAGATTTTCGATGATGAGATACGTAGCGAAATATGTGGCGATAAAGGTTCGACAAGTGAGTGGTTTGCAATTCATGATGCTGCGCATAGGATGGGAATATCTACCAACTGCACGATACTTTATGGTCATGTAGAGAGTATCGAGCATCGTATAGATCACCTACTAAGATTGCGTGAACAGCAAGATAAAACAGGGGGCTTCAACGCCTTTATTCCGCTCAAATACCGAAGTGTCAACAACGACATGTCGCATCTGGGAGAGGTGTCGATAATGGAGGATTTGAGGATGTTGTCGATAAGCAGACTCTTCTTGGATAATATACCTCACATCAAAGCGTATTGGGTGATGTATGGCAAACAGACGGCGGAGTTGGCACTTAGCTTTGGGGCGGACGATATAGATGGAACAATAGATGATTCAACAAAAATATACTCCATGGCGGGGGCGGAGGATCAACGCCCACGTATGACAATAGAGGAGATCGAGGAGATGGCACGTCGTGCAGGGTTGCGTGCTGTGGAGCGTGATACACATTACAATATAATTTCATAAAGAGTATGAAGAGTAAAAATAAAAATGTAGGTGAGGGGATAAAACTCATTAAACACTTCGTAATAATCGCTATTTTGGTGGTCGTGGGGGCAGCGGTGGCGCACTTTGGACTTGTGCTTTTTACACGACATAATGCTCGATGTACGGTGCCTCAATTCAAAGGGTTGATACTCACCGAGGCGGAGTATATTGCCTCAGCCGAGGGGTTGAATATTATAATCAATGATTCATTGTATGCCCCGATGTATGAGGGGGGGATGGTTTTGGATCAGCTACCAAAGGCGGGGGTTGATGTTAAACCCGGACGCACGGTATATGTCACAATCAACGCTTGGGGTAAGAAAAAGGTACAGGTGCCTTATGTCGCAGGGCGATCTTTGAGACAGGCAAAAAATATGTTGGAGGTTGCAGGGTTACAGATCGAAAGGTTGATCTACAAAAGTGATATGGCGACAAACTACGTGTTAGCGGAATATTTAGGTGCGACGCAGATCACCCAAGAGAGCAAACATCAAGCGGTGGTTGGAAGTGGGGTGATTCTACATGTGGGAATGAGCCAAGATGAGTGGAGTACACGTATGCCACAACTGGTGGGGATGACACTCTCGCAGGCGAAGAGCCGATTGTGGGAGTCGGGATTAAATGTGGGTCGTATCACACTTCCCGATGATGTCACGGAGCTCACGGTAGATAAAGCACGAGTATGTTCGCAGAGTGTGTGGCGAGGTGTCGATGTCACGTTTGGAACAAATGTGTCGTTGGAGTTAACGCTCGACAACGAACGGGTTGATAAGATATTGGACGATATCGAGAAGGCATCACGAGTTGAGGCAAAACGTCAATTACAAATGGAGGATTCCCTATCCCGAGAGCGAGTAAGACGCCTTTCTCAAGAGAGAGAGCAGCAGCAGAGTACCACGCAGAGTGCAGCGGATAATGTAGAATCAACAGATAGTTTTTTTGAGTAGAGAGATATGAATGAACAAAATATAGTGGATAACACCCTCGAGTGGGATGATGAGTTGGAGAGTGTCGGAGGAGGTGAACCATCAGATGATGGACTTTTTGAACATTTCAAGTTCGAAGCCGATAAGGGTCAATCTCCCATACGTCTAGATAAATATCTGGCGATAAACATGCGCAACACCTCACGCAACAGAATTCAAGATGCGGCGGATGAGGGGTCGATATTGGTAAATGGGAAGCCTCAAAAATCGAGTTATAAAGTGAAACCTCTCGACTCGATATCTATTGTTATGCCATATCCGAAGTACGAAAATGAGATCATTGCAGAGGATATACCGTTGGATATAGTGTATGAAGATGACCAAGTGTTGGTAGTCAACAAGGCGGCAGGGATGGTTGTGCACCCCGGGCATGGTAACTATACAGGGACGTTGGTAAATGCTCTGACATACCACCTCAAAGGGTTGGAACTTTTGGATGATGCCGATATGAGGGCGGGGTTGGTTCATAGAATCGACAAAAATACATCGGGACTTCTGGTGATCGCCAAAAATGCAAAGGCGCACGCATTCCTTGCCAAACAATTTTTTGACCACACGACAAGCCGCAAATATATGGCGTTGGTGTGGGGAAATATAGATGAAGATGAGGGTACGATAGTTGGAAATATTGGACGTGCGGTGAAGGATCGCCTCAAAATGTTTGTTTTTGAGGATGGTTCGGATGGTAAACATGCTGTGACACACTATAGAGTGTTGCAACGTTTCGGGTATGTGACACTCGTGGAGTGCCAGTTGGAGACGGGGCGTACTCACCAAATCCGTGTGCATATGGCATGGAAGGGTCACCATCTATTCAATGACGAGAGATATGGAGGGGATAAAGTGTTGAAGGGTACAACCTTCACTAAATATAAACAATTTGTCGAAAACTGCTTTGCAATAATTCCACGCCAAGCTCTTCACGCCAAGTCGTTGGGGTTTGTGCACCCCACAACTAAGGAGCGTATGGAGTTTGAGTGTGAGTTGCCAGCAGATTTTGTGGCGGTGATAGAGAAGTGGGAGGGTTATGCCGTAAATCGTTTGGCGGCAGATAGAATTGCAGCACTCAATGAGGATGTTGCCAACGAGAACTTAAGTCATGTAGGTTTCTAAACCCACGGTAGCCATGGACGACATATTAATACTCACCCAAATGCAGATAGCTGCGGAGCTAGAGATCTCGGTCGATACGCTGCGCAACTGGCAAAAGCAGGGGGTGGTGTGTGGGTCAATCACCAAAGCAGATATTGCCTCAATCAAGGAGAGGTTATGTGCTCAGGGTAGGTTGTCGAGTCGTGCCAATAAACTCTACAAAAGAGGGAAGGTTACAAAGATTAACCATTGGAGCGAATATGAATCTTCGCTTGAGGAGTCGCACCGCAATCGAGAGGGGATATATTATACTCCTCAAGATATTGTACAAAATATGTTCTCGACAATTCCGGTGGAGGGAGTCGAGGATAAGCTATTTTTGGATCCATGTTGTGGAAGTGGAAACTTTCTTGTGGCGGCATTGGAGATGGGGTTTCGTGCGGAGAATATCTATGGTTTCGATATGGATGGAGATGCGGTGAAGATCGCACGCCAAAGAGTTCCTAAAGCGAAGATAAGGTGTGGAGATTTTTTGGATTTAGCACGCAGAATGCGTCGTCGTTATGACTATATATACACCAATCCGCCATGGGGAAAACGACTCAGCAAGGGGCAGAGAGCCGAATACACAGAATTTTATGACACCCCTCGTACTGCCGATAGCTCGGCACTCTTTATTATCGCATCTCAAAGGGTGTTGAAAGATGGGGGGAAGATGGGATTTTTGGTGCAGGAGGCGGTCTTTAATATTGGAACTTTTGAGTGGTTGCGTCGTCGTTTGCTTAGTTTGAAGGTTGAGTGTTTGAAGGATTATGGACGACCATTCAAGGGGTTGGTTACGGGAGCTCAAGGGGTTGTTGTCGAAAATCGGATGGCGCAGAGTGGGGATCGCTGTTGGTGCAATTTTCGCCATGAATGTCAAATGCGAGATGTAAGCTCATTTGCTAAACTCCCGAAGGGGGTGATGAATTTTTGGGCTACGGAGCACGACATGCAGATCATAGAGTCGATATATGCTCATCCGCACAAAACTCTCAATGAGCCGACAACACGGTGGGGTTTGGGAATTGTAACGGGAGACAATGATCGCTTTTGTTGCAGTGAAAAGATTGATAGCGAATGTGTTGGAGTTGTGAGAGGAAGTGATATATCCGCAAGAGGGATCTCTACTCCCACATCATACATCAGCAGAGATTTGACGCAGTATCAGCAATATGCTTCGGCTCAGATATATGAGGCGGAGGTGAAGCTCATATATAGGTTTATATCCTCGAAACTGGTATTTTTTGCCGATAGAGAGCAGCGTTATCCGCTCAATAGTGCTAACTGTGTGGTGGTGGCGGATGATTTCGGGGCGACGAGCGAGCAGATAGCGGAGTTGTTAAATTCGGAGGTTATGAATTGGCTCTTCGAAAAACTCTACCGCAGCCACAAAATTTTGCGTGGCGACATTGAGACAATGCCACTGCATATAGATTATTTTGAAAAATACACTCACTTTAGTGAAGAGGATTACTGTAAACACCTGCAAATCAAACAAGTTGAGGGTGGTTACGAGAAGATATAAAGATACAAAACAGATGTTTCTACCAACAACAATAAAGGAGGTTCGAGCCCTAGGGTGGGACTATATAGATGTTATACTCTTCACGGGAGATGCCTACATTGACCATCCGTCATTTGGTGCGGCGGTAATTGGTCGGCTGCTAGAATCTGCAGGGTATAGGGTCGCTATTGTGCCACAACCCAACTGGAGAGATGACCTTCGTGATTTCACGAAGTTAGGGACACCACGCCTATTTTTTGGTGTCACAGCAGGAGCTATGGACTCTATGGTGAATCACTATACTGCCAATATCCGCCTGCGTAGTAACGATGCATATACTCCGGCAGGAAAGGCGGGATTTCGCCCCGACTATGCAGTGACGACATACACCAAGATATTGAAGAGGTTATTTCCAAACACTCCGGTTGTTGTGGGAGGAATCGAAGCGTCACTGAGACGTCTCACCCACTACGACTATTGGAGCAATGAGTTGAAGCCCTCGGTGTTGATAGATAGCGGTGCCGATGTGTTGTCGTATGGTATGGGGGAGGGTGTGATGGAGCAGATCGCATCGGCTCTATCTAATGGTTTTAATATGAAGTTGTTGCGCAAAATCCCACAGCTGGCATATGTCGCAGATCGAGAATATGTGGAGCGTTTAGATCCCGAAAAAACTTTGCACCTAAACTCATTCGAAAGGTGCTGTGCCGACAAACGAGCCTTTGGTGACAACTTTGTAACCATTGAAAGTCAGAGCAACCTCCGCTCTCAAGAGAGGTGGTTGGTGGAGCCTACGGGTGATAGATATGTTGTAGTTAATCCACCACGTAAAATTCTATCTACCACAGAGATGGATCGCTCGTTTGATCTCCCTTATGAGCGTGCTCCGCACCCTAGATATCGTGGTAAGGGGGATATCCCAGCGTGGGAGATGATAAAGTTTTCGGTAAATCTGCATCGTGGATGCTTTGGTGGCTGTTCGTTCTGTACAATATCTGCGCACCAAGGAAAATTCATCGTCTCACGCTCCGCAAAATCAATATTGGAGGAGGTTAAGAAGGTGTGCGCAATGGAGGGATTTCGTGGAAACCTCTCCGATATAGGAGGTCCTTCAGCTAATATGTGGGGTATGGGTGGTAAGAAGATCGAACTCTGTGACAAGTGCCGCAGAGCATCGTGCCTGCATCCTAAGGTGTGTCCAAATCTCAATAATGACCACCGTCCACTGCTCGAACTATACTCGAAGATCCGACGCATAGAGGGGGTGAAGCGAGCATATATAGGTAGCGGAATAAGGTATGACCTCTTCGATGACTCCCCATATCTTGCACAAGTTGTAAAGTATCACACCTCGGGGCGACTTAAAGTTGCACCCGAACATACGGAGCCCAAAGTGTTGAATATCATGCGAAAGCCATCTTTCGACCTTTTCGAGAAACTGCACCTCGACTTTCGAGCAATATGTAAACGTGAGGGGTTGCCATATCAACTCATCCCATATTTCATATCGTCGCACCCGGGATGTCGTGAGGAGGATATGAAGTCGCTAAGTCGCAAGGTGCTGGGTAAGTTACACTTCTCTTTAGAACAGGTGCAGGATTTGACCCCAACGCCTATGACCCTATCGTCGGTAATGTTCTACACCGGCGAAGATCCATATACCCAAACAAAGGTATATGTTGCACGTAGCCAAGAAGATAAACGTCGCCAGAAAAGTTATTTCTTTGACCGTTCACCTCGGCGATGATTCGAAAAAGGGAGTTGTCGAATATTACGGCTTTACATACTCCACCACGCCATTGGCGATCTTCTCGCCATCGATGGCAGCGGAGATTATTCCTCCAGCATATCCTGCACCTTCGCCTGCGGGGAAGAGACCCGATATTTGTGTGTGCATAAGGGTTTCGGGGTCACGAGGAATGCGCACCGGAGATGACGTTCTAGACTCTACGCCTAGGATCACAGCATCGTTGGTGTTGTAGCCTCGCATCTTGCGTCCAAACTCTGCGATTCCGCCTCTAAGTGAGTCGGAGATGAATTTTGGCATCCATAGATCCATGCGTGAGGGGGTCATCCCCGGTACGTAGGAGCTTTTAGGTAGGGTCTTGCTCGCCTTTGCCGCTACGAAGTCACCAACTCTTTGGGCTGGAGCGATCTGTTTGTCGCCTCCATTTTGGCGAGCTAGGATCTCGAAGTGTTGTTGATACCTTAGCCCCGATAGCTCACCCCACCTCTCACGCAGAAAGGCAAAATCTTCGAGACGAATTTCGGTCACCATTCCCGAGTTGGCGTATGGAGAGTTGCGATTGCTCGGCGACATGCCATTGACCACAGATTCGTTGGCGGCTGTCATTGCGGGGACGATAAATCCTCCCGGGCACATGCAAAACGAATATACGCCACGTCCATTTTGTTGGCTCACCAGAGAGTATGACGCAGCGGGGAGATACTCGCCTCTATCTTCACAATGGTACTGAATTGAGTCGATAAGAGCTTGAGGGTGTTCGATTCTCACCCCCATAGCGAAGGGTTTTGCCTCTATTTGAACACCTATATTATATAACAGTTCGTAGATATCCTTTGCGGAGTGCCCCGTAGCGAGCACTACAGCTGCGCCTTCGTAGAGAGTGTCACCACACCATACCCCCTCGATTTTGTTGTTTCTAATCTTCATATCGCTCACACGGCAGTTGAAGTAGAACTCTCCGCCCGAATCGAGGATTGTTTGGCGGATATTGGTCATTATGCGAGGTAGCTTGTCTGTGCCGATGTGAGGGTGTGCCTCGTAGAGGATCTCTTCGGTTGCGCCATGGAATACTAGGCACTCTAGTGCTTTGCGGTAGTCACCCCTTTTTTTGCTACGGGTGAAGAGTTTACCATCCGAGAATGTTCCTGCTCCACCCTCGCCAAATGCGTAGTTCGAATTGGGGTTTATATCTCCATTGCGGTTGATTATGGCGATATCTTTTTTGCGCTCTGCAACATCATGACCTCGCTCCAGAACTATTGGACGCAGCCCCTGCTCTATGAGTCGGAGTGCTGCAAAGAGCCCCGCAGGACCCGACCCGACAACAATTACGGGTGTTGCGGTCGAGACATTGGGGTAGTCGAAGTGTATCTCTTCGGGTGTTTGATCGCCGTCGACATATACCTCAAGGGTGAGATTAACCTTTGGGAGGCGTTGTCGAGCGTCGATGGAACGCTTCACCACACGTACTAAGGCGATGTTTTCGACCTTAACATTGAGCATTGCTGCTGCACGAGGGGTGTATATTTTGGAGTCCGACGCATCACGTGGCGAGAGAACAAGGGTTATTTTTTGTGCCATAAATATCTTATATATCGACAAAAGTAGCTATTTTCACAAGAAATATCAATTTTTTTTGCAAAAACGCTTTGAATTCCCAAATTTTTTCTATCTTTGCCACACGAAACAGATCAACTAGCGGATATGGTGTAATTGGTAGCCACGCCAGACTTAGGATCTGGTGCCGCGAGGCGTGGGGGTTCGAGTCCCTTTATCCGCACCAGTGGGAGTTTTTCCCTGGTCGACGATCAACTAACTTCATGTTAGTTGATCGTTTTTTTTTGTATATAGGTTTATTTTTTGTATCTTTGTTTCTATACCTAATAAACCAAAATATGAAGAGAATTTTTCTACTCCTACTATGCCTGTGCGGTGTTGTTGCTCTAAATGCAGCTACTGTCGACACGCTGAAGATTCATAGTCCAAAGATGAATCGAGAAATCAACGCCTATGTTGTAGTTCCTGATTGTGACACCCCCATGTCGACTCTATACCTGCTGCATGGTTACAGCGGCAATGAGACAACGTGGGCGAGAATTAGTGATGTGCGCAGTTTGGCGGATCAGTACGACATGTTGATAGTGTGTCCCGATGGTGAGAATAGTTGGTACTGGGATAGTCCTCTGCGTGAAGATTCGCAGTTTGAGACATTCGTAGTGCGTGAGTTGACAGCATATATCGACAAGAACTATAACACCATTGCCGATCGTACGGCTCGTGCGATTTCGGGGTTGAGCATGGGCGGACACGGAGCTATGTGGTGTGCACTACGCAATAAAGATATATTTGGTGCAGCGGGAAGTATGAGTGGCGGTTTGGATATTCGCCCATTTCCCGAGTCGTGGAAGATGACAGCACAGTTGGGCGAACTCGATAAAAATAGCCAAAGATGGGATGACCATACCGCAATAAATGCACTTGAGGGGTTGCGAAATGGAGAGTTGGCGATGATTATAGATTGTGGCGTGGATGATTTCTTTTTGGAGGTGAATCGTAATTTCCATGCAAAGTTGGTGGAGATGGGGGTGTCGCACGACTATATAGAACGTGCTGGGGCACATACCGCAACATATTGGAAAAATTCGGTGGTGTATCAGGCTCACTACTTTGATCGATACTTCAAGGCTCAGACTAGAGTGCGAAACCTTCGTGCGGAGGCGGCAAAGAGTGGAGTGGCGACTATAGATAATGATGTCATTAGATTGCAAGTTAGTACGTTAGGAGCAGAGATGCAGAGCATAGTGAAACACTCTACCGGGCGAGAATATCTTTGGCAGGGAGATCCGACCTATTGGAAATATCGTGCATCTGTGTTGTTTCCCATAGTGGGAGCGGTGTGCGATAATAAATATCGTTTGTCGGGTGAGGAGTACAATATGACTATTCATGGCATCGCTAGGGATTACGATTTCGAGATTGTGAAACATAACCAAGAGGAGGTGGTGTTTAAGCTCGTCTCGACTGAGGAGATGAAGGCGAAGTATCCTTGTGATTTTGTGTTGGAGATAGGGTATAAACTTGTGGGTGATAATGTTAGGGTGTCATACAGAGTTGTTAACCCAAGTGACGAGACGATACATTTCCAGCTGGGTTCGCACCCTGGATTTAACTATCGAGGGTATGATGAAACGGCTGATGTACAGGGGTATATAATGTTTAACGATCGTGAGGCGGATGATAAAATGAGTGTATCGATAAGCAATAAGGATGGTTTCATCGTGAAAAAAAGAGGGGTTATAAAGCTCTCGGAAAAGATGTTCCCCATAATGAAATCAACATTTAATCGTGATGCTTTGCTCTTTGAGGGGAATCAATCAAAAGATATATATCTGCTAGATGCCGACAAGAAACCATACGTCAGAGTGCGTCACGACTCTCCAGTTGTGGGGGTGTGGTCGAAGGCGTATAATGGATATGCACCATTTATATGTATCGAGTCGCTGTATGGAAGGTGTGATGATGTGAATTACAAGGGGGCGTTCGAGGATAAGGCTTGGATGCAGAGT
>JAWXSU010000038.1:0-11843 GCA_044434245.1 Rikenellaceae bacterium
GGGGGTGGTGAATGCTCCAACGAGATACTCTCCGGTGTCGAACCCCAAAAATTCGTTGGGTAGACGCAATGTTGTGTTGAATAGATTGGTCAAAAATGGTGCAATCACACAGCAGATGTGCGACTCTTTGTCAGCTATGCCTATAGAGTTGGACTACTCTCCAGTGTCAAATAATTTGGGGCAAGCGACATATTTCCGTGAGATGTTGCGCCTCACGATGAATGCAAAACGCCCGGAGCGTAGACAATTCAACAACGAGTGGGATTACAACCAAGCGGTGAAGTTGTATGATGAAAATCCAATATATGGATGGTGTCATAAACACAAAAAGGCAGATGGTACTAATTATGACATCTATCGAGATGGTCTGAAGATATACACCACCATCAATGCCCAAATGCAAAGGTACGCTGAGGAGGCGATACAGAAACAGATGGAGCATACGATACAACCGATGATGGATGCACAAGTTAAACGCAACAAAACAATATTTGTTGACGCAGAACCTTCGTTGGAGAACTCTATTATCAAAAATGCTATGAGATATTCGGATCGTTACATTCGGATGAAAAAGGCAGGGGTAAACGAGTCGGAGATATTGAAGAGTTTCGACCAAAAGCGTGAGATGAAACTATTTACATACAAAGGGGTGCGTGATACAGTAATGACCCCTCGGGACTCCATATTGCACCACAAAGCGATGATGAGAGCTAGTTTCGTGGCGATTGATCCTCACTCGGGAGGGGTTAAAGCGTATGTCGGAGGAACAAGTTTCCGACACTACAAGTATGATATGGCAAAGCAGGGTAAGCGTCAAATGGGATCTACTATAAAACCATTTATATATACATTCGCTATTGACCATCTAGGATTTACACCCTGCACAAAAGTTCCAAATCTGCCGGTGACAATCGAGACCTCGAATGGTACAGCTTGGTCACCCAAGGAGTCGGGAAATGTGGTATATGATGGGGTACTTCACCCTCTTAGCTGGGGGTTGGCTCGAAGTCGTAATAATTACTCTACATGGGTAATGAAGCAGGCAAAACAACCACAAGCGGTGGCGGATTTTATCCACAACGTAGGCATAAAGAGTTATATCGACCCTGTGCCGGCGTTGTGTCTGGGAGTTGCGGAGTCTAATGTATATGAGATGGCGAGTGCCTATACAACCTTTGTGAATGAGGGGGTACATATCGACCCAATATTTGTTACACGCATCGAAGATCGTCAAGGCAATCTACTTTCGTCGTTTGTGCCTAACTCCCAAGATGCGATCTCGGAAAAGACAGCATATACGATGCTCACAATGTTGCAAAATGTTGTGAAGTCGGGAACGGCTGCTCGTATGAATTGGGCATATGGAATGAAAGATGTCGAGGTGGGAGGAAAGACTGGTACATCGCAAAAGAATCGTGATGCATGGTTTATGTGTGTACTGCCCAACCTTGTGATGGGATCATGGGTCGGAGGTGAAGATCAAGTCGTACACCTAGAGGCGAGAGGTGAGGGTAGCGTTATGGCTCTACCTATTGTAGGAGAGTTCCTCAATAGAGTGTACGAGAATGGAACACTCGGGATATCGAAGAGCGATAAATTCAAACGCCCCGCCAATATGCCCGATTACAACTGTGATGATGACGAGGTGGAGAGTGTATATAAGGTGCGTGAAAGTGAGTTTTTTGAGTAGAAGAAAATAACAACAAACAATAATATTATTAAGATTTAAAGAAAAGATGAAGATTGCTATTGTAGGCGCAAGTGGCGCAGTAGGACAAGAGTTTTTGAGTATTCTCTCTGAGAGAGATTTGCCAATCGATGAGCTAGTGCTTTTTGGTTCACCAAGAAGTGCAGGAAGCAAATATATGTTTAAGGGTCAAGAGTTGACAGTTAAATTGTTGCAACATGGTGACGATTTCAAGGGTATCGACATTGCATTGGTTTCGGCAGGTGCTTCAGCATCAAAGGAGTTCGAGAAGACAATCACTAAGCATGGTGCACTCATGATTGATAACTCTAGTGCTTTCCGTATGGATAATGATGTACCGTTGGTAGTACCTGAGGTGAACCCAACAGATGCACTTAACGCTCCACGTAACGTCATTGCAAACCCTAACTGTACAACAATTCAGATGGTTGTGGCATTGAAGGCTATCGAGGAGATCTCACATATCACACGTGTACGTGTTTCGACATATCAGTCAGCTAGTGGTGCAGGAGCAGCAGCGATGGATGAGCTTGTAGAGCAACAAGGTCAGTTGAGCCGTGGCGAGGAGCCTACAATCAACAAATTCGCTTTCCAGTTGGCATACAATGTTATCCCACAAGTAGATGTTTTCACAGAGAACGACTACACTAAGGAGGAGATGAAGATGTTCAACGAGACTCGTAAGATCATGCACTCAGATATCAAGGTGTCGGCGACATGTGTACGTGTTCCAGTTATGCGTGCTCACTCGGAATCTGTATGGTTGGAGACTGTAGATCCTGTATCTCCGGAGCAAGCTCGTGAGGCTTTTGCAAAGGCTGAGGGTGTAGTATTGATGGATGAGCCAGGGGAGAAGAAGTACCCTATGCCTTTGTTCCTCGCAGGAAAGGATCCAGTATATGTAGGTCGTATTCGTAAAGATATCACCTCAGATAATGGTTTAACATTCTGGTGTGTAGCAGACCAAATCAAAAAGGGCGCTGCTCTTAATGCCGTTCAAATCGCAGAGTGGTTGATTAACAACAAGAAGTAATCATTCACCACATATAATCTCGACAAGGGTTCAAGTGTCACATGGCATTTGAACCCTTGTTGCATTACAGAAGATAACCTCCTCCAATCACACGATTATCAATATATAACACAATGGGTTGTCCTGCGGCGCAAGCCCACGCTGGATTTTCGAGATGTATGATATACTCTCCCGAGATGGGTGATTTCTCGACACGAGCATATCCCTCTGGGTTGCGTCCCAAACCTCGCACCATGACAGATATATTTTTTGCCGACAGCCACTCATCCTCATCAATAATGTTACAGTTATTGATCGTAAGAGTAGAGCGATATAATAGAGTATCTTCACCCACGACGATTTGATTCTTCGAGGGGTCAATACCAACAACAGCTACCCCAGAGGGAATCCCCTCACCACGCTTTTGACCTATAGTGTAGAATGCTAAGCCTTTGTGTTCACCCACCACCACACCTTGTGGATCAACAATCACCCCTCTTTTGATATCTCCCCCGCCACTCTCTATGAGCTCAGAGTAGTGACATCCCCTGAGGAAACAGACCCCCATGCTCTCCTTTTTGAGAGAGGAGCGAGCTTTGATATCCTCTTTGATCTTCTCCGACATTGGGGTCAAAGCCATCTGCAGAGCCTCTTGGCTTACTCCCCAAAGGTAGTATGATTGATCTTTGCGCATATCTGCCGCTCTGGAAACATATAACCGTCCGTTATGAAGGGTTTTTGAAAAGTAGTGACCCGTAGAGATATAATCCGCCCCACTACTTTGGGCATACTCAACTAATATTTTCCATTTAATCAACGGGTTGCATCGTGTGCAAGGGGCTGGGGTACGTCCCGCAATATATTCGCTTATGAAGTTGTTGATGATCTCCTCCTTGAAAAGAGCACGACAATCCTTCACTACAAACTCCACCCCCAACTCTGCCGCACGAAGACGACCTCGCTCTATGAGCTCATCATCCCCATCCAAAAGAGATAACATCAGGGCGGTTACGCTCCACCCCTCACTCTTTAGAATCTCCACCACTGCACTACTATCTATCCCTCCACTAAAGGCAACAACCACTCTTTTATTCATAAATAATTATTTATACCAACAAAAAAAATGAGGGTGACTAACAAGTCCCCTCTTTGCAGAGTTTGAGTAACAAGGATGAGTTTCGGGACTTCGTGAAGCCTCTCAAACCGCAGCGTACTCTAGTACGTGAGGATTTGAGGGGCGAAGGAAGTGCCGAAAATCGCCTTGTTAGTCAAACTCATTAACAAATTTTTATACAGCTTCTGCCTCCTGTCTAACCCTTTGTTGTTCGAAATACTCAGGTTTGTTTTGTTTGATAAAGTTGATTACCTCCTCTAGTCCTTCACTCACTTTATCGAAATCCTCTTTGTAGAGGAATATCTTGTGACGATCGTAGCTTACAGATCCATCTGGATGGGTCTTTTTTCTACTCTCTGTGATTGTTAGAAAGTTGTCATCGTCTTTTGTCGTTCTCACATCTATAAAGTAGGTACGACGACCTGCTTTGATAGCCTTTGTTAAAATTGGTTCGCCAAAGTCCTCCTCCGTGCGACGATTGTTGAATTGTGACATAGTTTGTTTTTTAGGTGTTTAAATTGGTTTATTAAAATCTCTTAATGCGAATATAATAATTTTAGACCATATTTGCAAATTTTATTTAAACAATATTTTATTTATGCCACACTTCATTGATCTGCTCATCCCAATTTTTAAGTAATTTTTCAATCCGAGAAAAATTTATCAAATCTTTTCTATTGATTATTTCGTAGAATGCTGATGTCGAAAAAAGCCGCTGAGCAATAAGTGCCTTTATGTATACTCTCGACTCCTGAAGTAGCTCCAAAGTGTCGATATTTTCCACCTCAATACCCTGTTCTTTTGCTATTTGGACCATGCTATCTACCATCTCGCCCGTGACATCAAACGCCTCGTTGTATAGCTCAAAGGTAGGATAAGTTCTTATAATCTCTTTGCGGTTTCTATCGAGATACGATATTGTGAATTTATTTACTACACCTCGTCTAATAAATTGAGTATAGATTGCCGAAAGTTTTGTGGTGTCGCCCTCGATCTCAATGTCTGGCGTTATTCCTCCTCCTGAATATACATCTCTGCCCAACCTTAAAGTTTTGAATTTCAGAGAGTCATTTTGATCCGCTCTATCTTCCGGATGGGAGTAGTACCCCGCATTATCACCTTTAGTATATGGACGCTGAATTGCCCTGCCCGAAGGTGTTAAATATCTAGATGTTGTAATTCTTACCGCCGAACCATCAGCTAAAGGGTATTGGCGTTGCACCAACCCCTTTCCGAAACTTCTCTTACCAACGATAACTCCCCTATCCCAATCTTGGATTGCACCCGCCACAATCTCACTCGCCGACGCAGAGCTACCATCGATCATTATCACAACATTTCCACTTAGAAATTCACCATTGGTGGTTGTTCGTACCTCACGTGATTCATCTCCTTGTGTCGTCACAACCACTAACCCCTTGGGCAGAAAGAAGTTTGCCATCTCGACAGCCTGAGTAAGTAGCCCACCACCATTACCTCGCAAATCTACCACCAAATTCTCCACATCTCCGAGCCCTTTATACGCCTCTCTAAACTCCTTCATTGTTGTCTCTGCGAAGCGATTAACTCTGATGTAACCACTCTCTGAGTTCAGTTTGTATGCAGCATCAATGGTATTTATTGGGATATTATCACGTATTATTGAGAAGTGCAGTGGCTCATCATACCCATGTCTAATGACATCAATATCGACTCTACTACCCTTCTCGCCTCGCAGACGTTTGGGCACTTCGCCTTGGGTGATACCTATAATAGATGTTGTGTCGATTCGTATTATGCGATCATTCGCCATAACCCCCACCTTTTCAGCCGGAGCACCGACAATCGTATTGACAACTCGCAACGTGTCATCTATGACATTAAATTCTATTCCTACCCCACTAAACTCCCCCTCGAAACTCTCTCTAATGCTCTTCATATCTTCGGCATTATAGTAGACCGAGTGGGGGTCTAATTCCCCTAAGACGGAGCGTATTGCCCTCTCGATGAGTTGCTCCGACTCCAACTCGTCAATGTAGTATTTCGACAACAGCGAGTAGAACTGATTGAACTTTATAAGTTGCTCACGATCCTTGTCATCCTCCCCCCTCGCAACAAAAATCGAGAGCAGAAAGAGCCACACGAGCGTTATAAAGTTCAATCTTTTCATTATGCTACGCTACTTCAAATATTGCGCAAGATTATCGAACGAGACCTTTTGTTGCTCGCCTGAGACCATATTTTTTACAGTAGCTACACTCTGTTCAATCTCTTGACTACCGATTATTACCACGAATGGGATTTTGCGACGATTTGCATACTCCATCTGCTTTTTCATCTTTGCAGAGTCTGGGTAGATCTCTGTTGCGATACCCGCATTACGGAGCGATGACATCAACTTCAATGATGCTAACTGCTCCGCCTCACCGAAATTCGTGAACATAACCTTTGTCGAAAAATTCACCTCCTCGGGGAATAGCTCCATGCCGACCATCACATCATAGATTCGATCTGCTCCAAACGAGATGCCGACACCCGAGACATTGGGCATTCCAAATATGCCTGTCAAATCATCGTAACGTCCACCCCCACAGATAGAACCGATAGCGAAATCACGAGCTTTAACCTCGAAAATAGCCCCCGTATAGTAGTTCAGACCTCGTGCCAAAGATAAATCAATCTCAATATCGAGCGTTAGTCCCAACTCACCACTGAGGTTCAAAATAGTACGTAGCTCCTCGACTCCAGTCATTCCAACCTCCGACTCGGCGATAATTGCTGCTAATTTATCTAGTTTCTCATTATTGGAACCACTAAGCTCCAAAATTGGCTCTAGCTTGGTGATAGCCTCATCCTCAATTCCTCGCTCTCGAAGTTCTGCCTTAACGTTGTCGAGTCCTATTTTATCGAGCTTATCGATTGCCACCGTGATATCCATCATCTTATCTGCGTGACCAATAGTCTCTGCTATACCATACAATATCTTGCGATTATTAACCTTCAGAGTCACAGCGATATTTAGTGCCGCAAAGACCCTCTCGACAATCTCCACCAGCTCCACCTCATTGACAAGTGACTTTGAGCCAACCATATCAACATCGCACTGATAAAACTCTCTGTATCTTCCCTTTTGAGGACGATCCGCACGCCATACGGGTTGAATTTGATATCGTTTATATGGAAACACCAACTCATTTTGGTGCTGTACGACATATCTAGCAAATGGTACTGTGAGGTCATATCGTAGACCTTTTTCACAAATCTTCGAAGCGTTAGAGATCTCCTCACGAGACATCTGCTTTGCATAATCTCCCGAGTTGAGGATTTTAAAAAGGAGCTTATCCCCCTCCTCTCCATATTTACCCATCAGAGTCGAGAGGTTCTCCATCGAAGGGGTCTCCAACGGAGCGAATCCAAAGAGTTTAAAAACACCTTTAATGGTGTCGAAGATATATTGTCGGCGCATCATCTCGGAGTGTCCGAAATCTCGTGTACCTTTTGGTATTGATGGTTTTTGTATTGCCATAGTATTTTTTATTAAAGCGTAAAGTTACGATTTTTTTAGATATTATTACTCTGTAGTTCTGGAAAATAGCGATGATATTTTCAACAATCTTCTCTTTAAATCACATCTGCCACAATTAATCGAGCTACAGGGCACTCATTACACTTCGCCTCTTTGCAGTATTTGGTTGTGAGTTGTATGAGTGCTTGCGTCTCGAACGATGTTGTTGGATTTAACCCCTGCTCTCGCCACCTCCTGATATATCGGTTCATCTCCGCCGGGAGGCTTTCATTCAAATCTTGAGCTTGGGCACAAAGATCGTCATCATGAGAGAAGTAGCCATACGCAAATTGCATCGGAACAACAAGGTTTATACCCAAAAGAACCCTCTTTGAAGCCCCAAGAGTTATCGACTCTTGCCCCTCTCGCATGAGATAGGGGTGGGTTGCGATAAAATGATCTGTAGATTTCACAACAAAGAGTTTATCGATATCTCGTCTCTCTTTGCAACGAATCATATCATCAAACATAAATTCGTGCGTACACAACAACATCGCCACCTGCGACAAACGAACCACCGGATGATTCACCGGTCGAATACGCCCTAGATTCCAATGGTTTATCGTCAATGGTTGGATGTCATATTTATGAGCTAAATATTCGGCATCTCTCTTCAGAGGTTCGATATAATCGTAGTTCGCATAGTGTCCAATAAACCCAGCGGCATACAAAAACATCGCCTCAACTCGCATCGGGGTGTTACGCTCACGAAGAATATATTTCAGCGGCAAACGACGTGCTACCTCCATGAAAACATCTCGATTAGCCTCATCCCCCATTGTCCTCATAAATAGAAGATAGAAAACTTGATTCCAGTTATATTTTCCATCCTCCCCCTCATATATTTTTAGAATATCTCCATACTTACGAAGTAATCTTTCGTGCTCCAGAGTTGAAAAAACTCCCTGTCTATGGATCTCATCACACGCACTCAGTCTCTCCCCACATCGACTATTCTTAGCCTCTGCTTGTAGCTGCTCAATGGTCATCGTTAATATATTTTAGAGCAATCCCAAATCGAGGAGAGTCTCCTCGCTCATCATCGTTTTGTCCCAAGCTGGCTCAAACACAAGGATCACATTCACCTCATTCACCCCCTTCACCTTCGCCACTTGGGTGTTGACATCGTTCACCAGCTCATCCGCCATAGGGCAGTTGGGTGCGGTGAGGGTCATGCGAATCGTTACCGAACCCGAAGGTTCATAGTCGATATCGTAAATGAGTCCTAGGTTGTAGATGTCGACCGGAATCTCCGGATCATATATTGTTTTGAGTGTAAGGATAATATCCTTCTCTACTGCTGCTATATCTGCTGGTGTCATATATGTAAAATTTTATCTTTTCGAAAAAGCGAGTGCAAACATTCTCATCTGCTTTATCATCGACAACAATCCGTTGCTACGTGTGGGTGAAAGGTTCTCGCTCAAACCTATGGCATCTATAAAGTACAATTCGCTTTGGAGCACATCTTGAGGTGTACGACCATTAAGCACCCTGATGAGTAGTGCGATAATTCCTTTGGTGATGATAGCATCGCTATCGGCTGTATAGTACACCTTTCCATCCTCTAACTTTGCATCGACCCACACTCTCGATTGGCATCCCTGGATCACATATTGATCCGTGCGGTGTGCCTCATCTATAGCTGGCAGCGTCTCACTCAACTCTATTAGGTAGTTATATTTATCCAACCAATCTTCGAAGATTGCAAACTCTTCGATAATCTCTTCTTGTACTCTATCCATCATTATTTTATTTTAATACATTCACAATCTCTTCAATAGGCTCTCCATCTGCTGCGGCTGGGGACTCAATCCCCATAATCCGAGCAAGCGTTGGTGCAACACACTCCATAGAGAGCTCACGCGAAATACTTTGTCTCAGGAAATACCCCTCACCATATATTATTAGTGGCACATGGTTGTCGTAGCGATACGTAGATCCTGCATCTGCACGCACCCCCTCACGCTCCTCAATCCAACCGGGCATAAAATTCAGAACAACATCTCCCGAGCGTCGAGGATAAAAACTATTTTGCATCTTCTGCCCATACCCACTTCCGAAGTGTCCACTTCGCATTGCCGAGGCTGTTATAGCGTGTGCCACACCTCTAAATTGCAGCGCAAATGATGCCACCTCGTTTTGCACCTCGCCAACACTAAGGTTATGTTTAAATATCAATTCATGGTTGAGATATAGGTTACGTCCTTGATAACCCAACACCCAGCTATCATCTCCATATCTCGCACGCAGAAAACTATTTGTTAATACCATAAACTGCGATGCACTAAATCGCCCCTTTGGTTGCTGCTCTTCACCATATGTTGGACTAATTCCATGATCCGACGTCACAACAAAAACAACCTCTCCCGAGTGCATGCGTTTGGTGAGTGTCGCAACGAGATCGCCAATCTCGTGATCCAAATGGCGATACATATCCTCCACCTCAACTGAACTTGCGCCATATCGTTGTGCGATATTACGTGCCGGATCCAAATATATATTCAACACATCGGGGTGAGTATCTCCTCCGAGATCCATGCTCTCTACGACACGTTTCGCATACTCTAATATAAGTCTATTTCCGGCAGGTGTGTATGCCAACTGTTCATAATTTATTTTGATTTGCTCCACTCTACTCTTCGCTTTCGGTTGAGACTTGACTTCGAATTTTTTTGTTGGTGAGGATGGCTTTTGGAGCTTTTCGCTGTAACTATTCACATAGAAACTTTGAGGAAGTAGCGACACCCACCTCTCGTTGATAATCTCCTTCATGAGTGTCGACTTATTGTGAAGCAATGTCCACTCCGGCAAACTATCCATAAATGCGGTTGATGATCCCCACTCGCATGTTAGTGGATCAATCCAATATGGCTCACCCATCTGACCGCTCATCATAATTGCCGACGAAGCGTCCAACGCAATAGATACACTCTTCGAAAGGGGATTTTGCTGTAGCAACCCCTCTGTGAGCGTTGGTGCCGAGAGTCGATGTGCGGAGTATCCATGATCTCGAATATTATAATCCAAATTTCGCACCTTATCATCCTCCACCAAATCGACTTTACTACCCAGGATATACTCCCACCAACCATATCCAACCACACCATGCGACGATGGCAGTGCTCCGGTTGAGAGTGTTGCAAGTGATGTGGGGGTGAGGGTTTGGTGGAAACTGTAACTTGCATTTGTAAAATTCACTCCTCCATCCTTTAGACGCACGAATCCACCATCCGAGAACGAGTTTCGATATCTATCAATATCGCCCGAGCGCATAGCCCCCACGATAATATTCACAACCAACCTAGGTGGCGAATAGCTTTTTTGCCCCATTGTCACCATGCAGGCGAAGGATAAAATGAGTGAGAGTGTGATTTTTTTCAACATTACATATAATTGTTACTGCGCAAATTTAATATTTTTTTATCTTTCTCACAAAGTTAAGTAGGGTAAAATAATTATTGGTGTATTTTTAAGAGTGCTATTGGAGATGAGATTTTTTGCTATTGAATTGAAAATAAGTAGTGTAAAATAATTATTGGTGTGTTTTTGATAGTGTTATTGAAGATGAGATTTTTTGCTATTGAATTGAAAATATAGTGGTTCTACATTGAGATTTAATAGTGAAAAATATTGCTACAAGAGTGCTATTAAAAATATGGCAATAATTGTTTTACACTACTTACTCTGCACCTTTCGTGAAATATTCTCGTTCCGTGGACATGTCAACCTCTCGCTCCAGATGTGATATCGCACGTAGTTGATCGGCACAGAAACGTTTATAACTGTCGCTTTGAGGGTTCAATGCTCTATGCGCAGCGGCTCGTTTTATCGCCAGTACTTTATTCATTAGCACCTTAGCGGAATCCGACACTACACCTTCACAAAACCGCTCCCACACATAATCCACCCCCACAGTCGAAGGGTGTACCATATCTTCTGCATAGAAACGATAATCTCTCAAATCATCCATAAATATTTCATACGCCGGGAAGTAGTCGACTCGAAGTGGGTATCTTTGGGCGAATTCATCTATCGCCACCCGCAATATTGACTTACTGAGGGAGTTTTGTGCCAACCCATCCGCAATATGGCGTATAGGGCTAAGTGTCAATATCACCCTTTTGGATGGTAGAAGATCAGATACCGCTATCTCTAGCTGCTCCACCACCTCATCAACACTCAATCTGCGACGTTTGAATTTCGAACTCGGTTGTTTGTGACAATTTGCCACAACTATGCCACTCTCTGCTATTTCATAGATCCATGCCGTACCAAGTGTTATAATAATCCAATCTGCCGCCATTAGTGACTCATGCCCCAATTCGATGGCTCGATTGATCCTCTCCACACACTCTTTGGGGTCGTTGGAGCACAGTGAAGAGTGGAAATCATAGTGAAACCACCCTTGTGAATTGTAGTGCAACTCCCCCTGTTCGACAAACTCACGGTGGCGAAAACGTTG
>JAWXSU010000039.1:0-11814 GCA_044434245.1 Rikenellaceae bacterium
CTTCGGCGAGGTGGAGCAGACTCTCAATGAGGATGATAGAAAGTTGCAGGCATCACGTTGTATGGATTGTGGTGTCCCTTTCTGTCACTGGAGCTGTCCCCTAGGTAACCGCCAACCAGAGTGGCAGGATGCTATCTACAAGGGCGACTGGCGCAAAGCATATGAGAATCTTCAGGCTACTGACGATTTTCCAGAGTTCACAGGTCGTGTATGTCCAGCTCTTTGCGAGAAGGGTTGCGTACTAAACCAAGTGCACGAGCCTATCACAATTCGTGAGAATGAGGTTGCAATCATCGAGAAGGCGTTTGCAATGGGTTATGTGAAACCAGTAATTGCAGAGGTTAAAACAGGTAAGAAGGTGGCAGTTATCGGTTCAGGTCCTGCGGGATTGGCCGCTGCAAACCAACTTAGCCAAAAGGGTCACAGCGTTACAGTTTATGAGCGTGATGAGACTTGTGGTGGACTTTTGCGTTTCGGTATTCCAGACTTTAAGCTCAATAAGGGAGTCATCGACCGTCGTTTGGAGCTTATGAAGCAACAAGGTGTGGAGTTTGTATGCAACAGCAACGTAGCGGAGAATATCACCGAGATTGCAAAGGAGTTCGATGCAGTATGTTTGGCTATCGGTGCGGGAGTACCTCGCAACTTGCCAGCTGAGGGTCGTGATTTGAAGGGGGTGTATTATGCATTGCAGTTCCTACAAAATCAAAACCGTGCAACAGCAGCTCACAAACATGTTGAGGATGACTGCGAGTTCTCGGCTAAGGGTAAGCACGTGTTGGTTATCGGAGGTGGAGATACAGGTTCGGACTGTGTGGGTACTTCGGTACGTCACGGTGCAGCATCAGTTACTCAGATCGAGATCATGCCTAAGCCTCCAGTGGGAACAAACCCTGCAACACCATGGCCTAACTATCCAAATATCCTTAAGACATCGTCGTCGCACAAAGAGGGTTGTGAGCGTCGTTGGAGCTTAGCTACCAACAAGTTCATTGGCGAGAATGGTAAGGTTGTAGGTGTAGAGGTTAAGAATACTGAGACTGAGCAAGTGGAGGTAATCAAGGCAGACTTAGTGCTCCTCGCAATGGGTTTTGTACACCCTGAGCAAACTATCGCTGAGGCGATGAAGTTGGAGGTTGATGGTCGAAAGAACATCGCTGCCGATGCATCGCTAAAGACCTCTGCTAAGAATGTATTCGTGGCAGGTGATGCTACAACGGGAGCGAGTCTTGTTGTGCGTGCTATAGCTTCGGGTCGCAAGGCAGCGGCAGAGATTGATGCTTTCTTGGCTTAGTGATCGCTAAATTATACATAAAACGCCTCTAAATCAAGTCTCCCCCCAGCGGTTTGGGGGAGATTTAGAGGGGGTATCGAAAAAAAGAGCCCGACTAACATCAAAAGTTAGTCGGGCTCTTTTTTATACATGGTGATCTAAGTAGGGTAAAATAATTATTGGTGTGTTTTTAAGAGTGCTTTTAAAAATATGGCAATAATTGTTTTGCACTACTTAAAATAATCGTATCCCAGAGTTCAATATAAAACTTCTCAGCTAAGAGAATTTATCCAACCGCCGAGCCAGTGCGATCATCACCGATAATGCTAAAATTTAACCCCTACAGCGACATTCCAAGCGTTATAACGCATTCCATAAGTTCCACCATCGAAGTCGACATCTTGGCGTGAGAAACAGCCGTTGAATCGTCCGCTAACCATCAATAGTTTGAACAGCGTAACTCTTGCACCCACGACATACCCCATCTCAGGGCGAATACGGTTAAGATCCATAGTGCCTCCATCGTACTCAAATTTTCCGGAGCTAAGCAGCGAAAATGATGGTCCTGCCTCTATAGCCAAAGGACCTAGGATGTTATATGACACAACCACCGGTAGATCTATCGAGTTACTTTTGAGTTTGCCATCATCGTTGGTTGCAGTGTTGCGGTAGTACCAAAGCTCTGGGCCCACCTTTACCACCGAAAGATCCACCTTTGCCGAGACTCCGACACCATAGCCTAGTTCATTATTGAGGCTCACTCCCGAATCCTTCAATTTAAAATTAGCCTGCGAGAGGGCAAATTCCACCCCCATATCCAAACCTACGGCGTAAGCTGCACCTTGAGTAAAGAGCATCAATGCCACGATAAAAAACTTTAAATTTTTCATATTTTTAGAATCTGTTTAAATTTATCTCATCTATTTTACTAAGGATCTGTCACTTCGCTTTTCTCTTTTTGCACTGCGTTACATAGGCACCGCTATGCGCCTTATACAAAGAGAGAAAATCAAAGCAACATCTCTCTTAGCAATTATAGCGAGAAAAACTTAAACAGATTCTTAGTATTTAAATTGTTCTGTTTTGCAAGATACAATTTTTATCCCAAAAGCATAATTTTTTATCTAAATTTATTAGATATCAACATCATAAACTCCTCACGGGTTTTGGGATCTGTAAGAAAACTTCCCGTAAGCACCGATGTTGTGGTCGCAGATCCCTGTTTCTCGATACCTCGCATCTGCATACATGTATGGCTCGCCTCAATCACCACCGCAACACCCTTAGGGTTCAATGCCTCCTCTAAACATTTGCTAATATCCATCGTCAAACGCTCCTGCACCTGCATACGACGGGCAAAACTCTCCACAACTCGTGCGATTTTCGAAAGCCCTGTGATATATCCGTTGGGAATATACGCCACATGTGCTTTGCCATAAAATGGGAGTACATGGTGCTCACATAGAGAGTACAGCTCAATATCTTTGACTAACACCATATGGTCGTAATCCTCCTTGAAAGTTGCCGAGCGGATGATCTCCAACGGATCTTCCGAGTACCCTTTAGTTAGAAACGACATCGCCTTAGCAACACGCTCAGGAGTTTTAATAAGCCCCTCACGCTCAGGGTTTTCGCCCAATAGTTTGAGGATCTCTTTGTAGTGAAAACTCAGCTGCTCGATCTTTTCTTGCGAGTAGTGTTCCTCTTTTTTGTAGTTAAAATATTCCATTACTATAAGTTTTTTAGGAACGCAACGAGTTTTGCTACAGCACGTCCTCTATGCGATATTGCCCCCTTTTGATCGGTTGTCATCTCGGCAAAAGTTCTACTCTCCCCCTCGGGAACGAAGAGTGGGTCATAACCAAACCCCTCAGCTCCAGACTCTTCGGGTGTAATATCGCCATCAACACGCCCTTCGAAAAGATGCTCCTCTCCATCGAGGATTAGAGCTATCACGGTTCTAAATCGAGCTTTACGATTTGCGACACCCTCCATATTTTTAATCAAAAGACGATTGTTCGCTGCGAAATCATGACCATCCGTGGCATAACGTGCAGATCTCACCCCGGGATCACCCCCCAATGCCTCCACCTCCAAACCGGTATCGTCGGCAAAGCAGTTTTCACCCGTACGCTCATATAGGTATCTCGCCTTTTGCAGCGCATTACCCTCCAATGTTGGAGCCGTTTCGGGAATATCCTCCGTGATACCCACCTCACGGGGTGTCACAAGTTCGAATTTACCATCGAGCAAACGGCTCACCTCCATAAGTTTATGGGCGTTATTTGTAGCAAAAATAAGTTTCATATTTTAAAAAGTCGAAAATTTATAAACCATCTTCTCGCAATACAGCTCTCCCGCATCGAGGCTCACCTCCGACAACAAACAAGGAGTTATTGCAACAGATTCCAATCTATCACCACGATATACATTCACCCCATTTTTAGAGCTCAATATCTCAACACGGCGGCGACTTTGTGGGTCACGCAGCTCCAACACAGGGGTCAAGATACCTTTTTGATACCCCTCCTTCTCGAACTCTTGCTCCACTCCTCCTTTCAAAAAAAATGCCCCCAGCGTATTAAACTCTCCGGAGTTAATCTTCAACTCTTCATCCTCGACAGAAGATCCCTCCACTCCTGAGAGGTTGAAATATAGGTTTGGGGCGATATCAATCTCAGTTGCGGCGTCACACTTTGCAAGATACGTCACCTCCAACGACATATCGTCATCAAAGTCAAATATCGCCTCGATAGTCATATTTGTCGCCCCCTCAATCTCTTGAGACATAACCACACGATTTGTCTCGAAACGGCTCTCCCACATTGTGTTATGGAGTCCCGAACTTCGTAACCCCACTGCACTATCTATCGAACGACCTAAATATGCTCTATCCCTCAACATCTCGCTCAGATCATCCTTCGCACGCACAACATTTGCGAACTTTCTATCTCCATCCGGGATGTTCACCGCAATGATCGACGCACCATAATTTGTAAGGCGCACCTCTGCACCATTTTTTGCACGGAGAATGTAGACGATTACCGCATCACCCTCCTCGGTCATGCCATATATATGTTGTTCAAAATCCATTACTCTACCGCAGGTAAATTTGCAATCGCAGCGTCAATACGCTTCACACACTCCTCACGCCCGATAAACGACGTGACATCATACATTCCAGGACCTTTGCCTGCACCGACCAATGCCAAGCGCAAAGTGTTCATTACTTGTCCCATGCCATACCCCTTTTCGGTGATCCATGCGTGAACAATAGCCTCGGTATTCTCCAATGAGAAGTCATCTATCGCAGCCAATATCTCTTTTACCTCCGCCAAAATTTGAGGGTTGTTCCCCTTCCAGTACTTCTTAACCTGCTTAGGGTCATACTCCGTGGGGGCTACAAAGAAGTAGCTCGTGAGATCCCACATCTCGCTCATAAATGTTGCACGCTCACGCATGATCCACGCCGCACGTCCTGCCAACTCATCCGATGTCTCCACGCCATTTGCTTTGAGGATTGGTTGGAATAGTTCTGCTAGCTCCGCCTCCGTTTTGGTGTGCATATATTGAGCATTGAACCACTTAGCTTTATCGGGTTGGAAACGTGCACCCGATTTTGATACTCTATCGAGTGAAAATGCTGCAGTGAGCTCCTCCATCGAAAATATCTCCTGTTCCGTTCCGGGATTCCATCCTAGAAGTGCCAACATATTGATAAATGCCTCGCTGAAGTATCCATCCTCACGGTAACCTCTCGAACTCTCGCCCGAGGGTGCATTCCACAACAATGGGAATACGGGGAATCCCAATTTGTCACCATCTCTTTTGGATAGCTTTCCTCCACCCGTAGGTTTTAGTAGAAGTGGCAAGTGCGCAAACTCAGGTTGTACCGACTCCCAACCAAACGCCTTATAAAGTAGGTAGTGTAGCGGAAGCGATGGTAACCACTCCTCGCCACGTATCACATGCGAAATCTCCATTAGCTTATCATCCACAACATTTGCGAGGTGGTATGTCGGTAGTTTGTCAGCCGATTTGTACAACACCTTATCATCTAGAGTAGAGGTGTTTACCTCCACATGACCACGGATCAAATCATCCATAGCGACCGTCTCGCCCTCTGGCATTTTGAATCGTATCACCCACTGATCTCCTCGTGCTATACGCTCCTCAACCTCCTCTTTCGAAAGGCTTAGCGATGTGGGCAACTGCGTGCGAACGCTATAATTGTAAGCAAAAGCTGCACCTGCCGCCTCTGCCTCCGCACGTTTTGCATCCAACTCAGCTGCCGTGTCGAAAGCGTAGTATGCCCAATCCGCCTCGACGAGTTGCAGCGCATATTGCAGGTATATCTCCCTGCGCTCGCTTTGGCGATATGGAGCGTGCTCTCCACCCACACCAACTCCCTCGTCGATTGTGATGCCGCACCATTTGAGTGACTCGATGATATACTCCTCCGCCCCGGGGACAAACCTTTGCGAGTCTGTATCCTCGATGCGTAGGATCATCTTTCCGCCATTTCTCTTGGCAAACAAGTAGTTATAAAGGGCTGTGCGCACACCTCCCATATGTAGTGCCCCCGTAGGACTTGGTGCGAAACGCACACGTACTGCTCTTGACATATATTGTTCTGTTATTTTATTTGATATTCCACCCGCATCGTGATACGTGCCTTTTTATTCTTACTCGATGTGTTGAGCGATCCTCCAGCAGAGAATCCCTCGTTGGTGTTGGCTCCAGTGATCTGAAATACCCCCATCTTTGCCGAGGCAACACTTCCTAGTTTAGCCCCAGCATTCTCCGCAATTTTTAATGCTCGTTGTCGTGCATCTGCCGAAGCTCTCTCAATGAGTGTTAACTTCACATCCTCCAACTTCGAGTAGTAGTACGAAGGAGCATAAGCATTTATCATCACACCTTTAGCTATCAATGACGATATCTCACGAGAGAGCTCCTCTACACCCTCTACATTCTCACTTTCGATGGTGATAGGCTGCGACAGTGTGTAACCTACAAATTTCTGCCCCGAGTAGTTACCATTAGTACTATATATATCCTCATGACGCTTACTCGTTGTCACAAACTGATAGACCACTTCTTCATGCTCAATACCCTTCGATGCAATATACTCCGCAACAAGAGCCTTGTCACGTTCGATTCGAGCATACCCCTCAGCTACATCTTTGCTCTCCGCACGCAGAGTGCCTTGCCACACTATCAGGTCAGACTCGAATTCACTCTCGCCAAGTCCCGTCACAATAATCGTTTGTGCCGCTCGATATTTATATGTGTAGGCTCGACCAATAACAATCGACCCGATGATTATTGCCAACGCAATAAGAAAAGATGTTGTGGTTTTCATATCAAATTAGTTTACACATTAAATAAGAAGTGCATAATATCCCCATCCTGCACCACATACTCCTTGCCCTCGATACCGATCTTACCTGCATCACGGCACGCCTTCTCCGATCCTAGCTCCATGTAGTCCGAATACTTCATAACCTCGGCACGGATAAATCCACGCTCGAAATCGGAGTGGATAACTCCTGCTGCTTGAGGAGCTTTCATCCCTTTGGTGTATGTCCATGCGTGTGTCTCCTGCACTCCTGTGGTGAAATATGTCTCCAACTCCAACAATTTGTATGCCGCCCTGATTAGGCGTGCCACACCCGACTCCGTGAGCCCCAAATCCTCCAAGAACATCTCACGCTCCTCGGGAGTCTCCAATTCGGCAATATCCGCCTCGGCTGCTGTCGCTACAATCAACATCTCGGCTCTCTCCTCAGCAATCGCCGCCTTTACAGCCTCCGTGTGGATGTTTCCACTCGCTGCACTCGCCTCGTCTACGTTGCATAGATACAACACTGGTTTGTCGGTTAGAAGATTCAAATCAGCTACGACCTTCTTATCCTCCTTATCAAGTTCCAACGTGCGGGCACTCTTTCCTTGCTCCAAAAGCTCCTTGTACTGCACCAAAATATCGTACAACCTCTTCGCTTGCTTATCCCCACCTGCCGCTTGCTTTTGGCATTTGCTCATGCGACTCTCAACCGACTCTAGGTCTTTGAGTTGAAGCTCCGTGTCGATGACACCCTTATCACGCACCGGATCTACAGAGCCATCTACGTGTGTGATATTTCCATCTTCGAAACATCTGAGTACGTGGATAATAGCATTGGTATTGCGGATGTTACCTAAGAATTTATTTCCCAATCCCTCACCTTTAGATGCGCCTTTAACAAGACCTGCAATATCGACAATTTCGATTGTTGTTGGGATTATTTTCTTTGGTTTATCGATCTTTGCGAGGTTTATAAGTCGCTCATCGGGGACTGTGATTACCCCAACGTTTGGTTCGATAGTACAGAATGGGAAATTTGCCGCTTGCGCCTTAGCGTTCGACAAACAGTTGAATAGAGTAGATTTACCAACGTTGGGTAGACCCACGATGCCACATTGAAGAGCCATATAATATAAGTGTTTTAAAATTTCGTATAGTTGTGCAAAGATAACGATTCTTTTGTAGAAATTTAAACAGATTCTCAATTATGCACAAAATTCTTTAAAGACTATTGGACTTGTACAAAAGTAGATAAAATACACAACCGTGTAAGTCTTTGAATAGCAGATTTTTAACGGTAATGATAAATTTTTATCAAAAAAATAACAGCTATAAAATTTGGAGATAAAAAAATTTTACCTACCTTTGCAAACGCAAACGCCTCTTTAGCTCAGTTGGTAGAGCACGTCACTCTTAATGATGGGGTCCACGGTTCGAACCCGTGAGGGGGTACTTTCAAGACACAGATTATTTGAATAGCAATGCTGACAAGTAATTTGTGTCTTTTTTTGCATCTCCACAAAAGCTACCATACACACGAAAGTATAAAACAAAAAATGCATCAAACCTGTTAAAGTTTGATGCATTGCATTAAGAGCGAAAAACGAGACTCGAACTCGCGACCCCAACCTTGGCAAGGTTGTGCTCTACCAACTGAGCTATTTTCGCATTTTGTTTAGAACTTGCAACCGTTATTACCCGATTGCGAGTGCAAATATAGGGCAAAAAATTATATCTGCAAAATATTTGGAGCAAAAAAAACAAAAAAAATACACGTTAAGATGTAATTAAATAGTAATCAATTACATATAACAACGAAAAAATATAGAAAAATCACACCCCAAAAAAGAAAAATGATAAAATCCGTGATATAAAACGCTGCAAACGTCTAATAATAAATATTTTTTTATTACTTTTGTTGGTTGAAATTAAAATATAAATATGAACAACAATTATAAACGCTATCTCGTTACCTCGGCTCTTCCATATGCCAATGGTCCTCTTCATATCGGTCACTTGGCTGGAGTATATGTTCCATCCGACATCTATACACGCTACTTGCGCCTACGTGGGCGTGAGGTAATTTCAGTGTGCGGAAGTGATGAACATGGAGTACCTATCACCATCAAGGCTAAGAACGAGGGAATCACACCACAACAAGTGGTGGATAGATATCATAATATAATTAAGGAGTCGTTCGTGAAACTCGGCATGTCGTTCGACATCTACTCACGTACATCATCTCCTACCCATGCCGTAACAGCTTCGGAGTTCTTCAAGAAGTTATACGACGAGGGCAAGTTCATAGAGCGCACAACAGAACAATTCTTCGATGAGGAGGCTCAAACCTATCTCGCCGACAGATATATCACAGGTACTTGCCCACGTTGTCAAAACGAAAAGGCGTATGGCGACCAATGCGAGAAGTGTGGTTCGACACTCTCTCCCGATGAGCTTATCAACCCACATAGCGCACTTTCGGGATCGGTGCCTATCAAAAAGGAGACAACACACTGGTACTTGCCGCTCGATAAATATGAGCCATTCCTCAAAGAGTGGATCTTGGAGGGTCACAAGGAGTGGAAGTCAAATGTGTATGGACAGTGCAAAAGCTGGATTGATGGCGGTCTGCAACCTCGTGCCGTGAGTCGTGACTTGGATTGGGGAATCCCAGTACCTGTGGAGGGTGCTGAGGGTAAGGTACTATATGTATGGTTTGACGCTCCGATTGGATATATCTCGGCAACTAAGGATGCTACTCCCGAGTGGGAGAAGTATTGGAAGAGTGAGGATACCAAGATGGTGCATTTCATCGGTAAGGATAATATCGTGTTCCACTGCATCGTGTTCCCTTCGATGTTGAAGGCACACGGAGATTATATCCTGCCTGAGAATGTCCCAGCTAATGAGTTCCTCAATTTGGAGGGGGATAAAATATCCACTTCAAGAGGTTGGGCAGTGTGGTTGCACGAATATTTGGAGGAGTTCCCCGGCAAGGAGGATGTGCTTAGATATGTGCTCTGTGCAAATGCTCCCGAGAGCAAGGATAACGACTTCACTTGGAAAGATTTTCAAGCGCGCAACAATAATGAGTTGGTAGCAATCTTGGGTAATTTCGTAAATCGTGCATTGGTACTCACTAAGAAGTATTATAATGGAGTAGTGCCAGCATGCGGAGAGCTCACAGATTATGATCGTGAGACGATAGCGGAGCTCTCGACAATCAAGGCGTCGTTGGAGCAAAACATCGAGGCGTACAAATTCCGTGAGGCGTTGAAGGATGCGATGAATGTAGCTCGTATCGGAAACAAATATTTGGCAGATACCGAGGCGTGGAAGGTGATAAAAACAGACCCTAAGCGTGTGGAGACAATTTTGAATATTGCACTTCAGATCACCGCCAATATCACCATCGCCATAGAGCCATTTATGCCTTTTTCGGCCGAGAAAATCTTAACGATGTTGGGAGTCGACAAGTATGATTGGGAGATGTTGGGAGCGATGGATTTAATCGCAGCTGGACATACTATTGGGGATGCTACACTACTATTCGAGAAGATTGAAGATAGTGTGGTGGATGCTCAACTCGAAAAGTTAGCAAAGGCGAAAGAGGCAATTTTGGCAGCGGAGGCGAGCCAAAACGTTGAGGCTCAAAAGGAGGAAATTTCGTTTGACGATTTCTCGAAGATGGATATCCGTGTCTCGACAATCGTAGCGGCAGAGAAGGTGGCAAAGACAAAAAAACTACTTAAACTCACCGTTGACACAGGAATCGACACCCGCACCCTAGTGTCGGGAATTGCGGAGCACTATACCCCCGAGGAGCTTGTGGGTAAGCAGGTGTTAGTGCTTGCCAACCTCGCACCTCGCTCGCTCAAAGGCATAGAGTCTAAAGGTATGATTCTTATGGCTGAGGATGCCGGCGGTAAACTCCGCCTACTAAGCCCATCTGAAGCGACCATAAATGGCGCACAAGTGGGATAACGACAACCGAAATTAACAAAATAAACTACATACAACTATGCAAAATATCGACTGGTCAGACCTCAAGGGGTTTGGATACCGTAAGTGTAACTGCAACATCCGCTTCGAATATAAAGATGGAAAGTGGAGTGAGGGAGTCTTAACTGAAAATGAGTATATTCCGCTTCATATGTCAGCACCATCACTTCACTATGGAACACAAGCCTTCGAAGGGCTTAAGGCTTTTAAGGGTGTGGATGGTAAGGTGAGAATCTTCCGTCCTTATGACAATGCACGCCGAATGAACTCTTCGGCCGCCCAACTATGTATGGCGCAGATCCCCGAGGAGATGTTCGTTAAGGCGGTGGTAGATGTTGTGAAGGCAAATATCGAGTTTGTACCACCTTATGAGTTGGGGGCATCACTATATATCCGCCCTATGTTGTTTGGGTCGGATGCTGTGTTGGGTGTTAAACCTGGCAAGGAGTATATGTTTATTATATTTGTATCACCTGTGGGGGCTTATTTTCCAGGCAAGCTATCTCCAATGAATATCATCATCGACAAGGAGCATGATCGTGCCGCACCTCGTGGTACAGGTCATGTGAAGTGTGGAGGAAACTACGCTGCGAGTATCTATTCGGGAGAGAAGGCGCATGGCGCAGGGTATGCAGATGTTTTGTATGTCGACTCTACAGAGCGTAAGTATGTCGAGGAGTGTGGTTCGGCAAACTTCTTTGGTATCAAGAACGGTACCTATGTAACTCCAGCATCACACTCTATACTCCCCTCAATCACAAATATGAGCCTACGCCAAATTGCGGAGGATATGGGACTAAAGGTTGAACAACGACCTGTATCGTTAGAGGAGCTACCGACATTCGAGGAGTGTGGAGCGTGTGGAACAGCTGCGGTAATTTCACCTATTGGAGATATTTATGACCCAATATCTGATACACACATTAATTATGGTAGTGAGGTGGGTAAATACTCGCATGGGATGTATGACAGACTTCGTGATATACAGTATGGTCGTGCGGAGGATACTCACAACTGGACCATTACCGTTGAGTAAATTGTGCTAATATGCCACTCACTCCGAATTTGACGGGGGGGGGGGTAAAAAGAAAAGAGGCTGTCCTCAATCGCAATAGCGGTTTTGGACAGCCTCTCTTTTATTTGTATTTCACGTTAAAGCACGTGGTATGGATCTCCCTCGATCTTAGCAGCA
>JAWXSU010000040.1:0-11692 GCA_044434245.1 Rikenellaceae bacterium
AAGATTATGGCGCATACACCAAAATAGCAAAGGTGTCGGTGTTCTGCGACGAAGAGTGTGTCGAGGAGATAACATACCACTACATACCGAGGGTTAGGGGCAGCGTGAGGTTGGCGTGGATAGGCAACTGGGGAGGAATAGAGCACTACACATTCCCTCGAACAAACTCTCTCTCGATAACAAAGGGCGGGAGTGTGATATATGAGATTGAATCGATGTATGAAGCTAATGATATGGTGGAGGCTCTATCCGAGATATTATCCTCCGAGAGGGTTTGGATTATAAACGGTGGGGAGTATTGCGAGGTGGATGTGTTGAGTGACACGGTGGAGCTAAACAAAAAGGGGGCATTATCGACTGTTGAGTATAAAATCGAAAGGTATGATTAGGCTGTATATTGATGGTGTTGAGTGCGACACAAACTCCGAATCGACGATTGTACTAAATTATAGTGCTGACTCTCTAGTCGATATAGATGAGATGAGCGAGGGAGTTTCGGTCAATATCTCGATTCCCTCGTCGGCGGTAAATGATGAGATAATGGGTGGAGATGGATATATTCACGCACCTAGGAGATTCAATTCACAAGAGCATACAGCACAGGTGTGGTGCAAAGGAGAGGTGCTTTTTGAGGGTGATGCTTTTTTAGCGGAGGTGTCGTGGAGTGACGGGGAGATATCATATTCGATATTAATACGTGCGCAGAGAGCTCAGTGGGCTACAGCTGCATCGCAGAGTACATTCAAGGAGATGGCAGTAGAGCTCGATATGAAGTTGGCGATAAATCGTATCGAAGAGCAGTGGGAGAGTGATGATCCGGTGCGGTTTGTTGTGGTGAAGAGAGATACATACACCCCGATTCAATCATCGGTGTCAAATGAGGCGGTACGTGTGGTTACGGCGTTGGAGGATTTTCATCCGTTTTTGAATATAGATGCTATGATGAGATCTATATTCGAGAGTAACGGATATAGGGTTGAGAGTCGATTTATGGATAGTGACTACTTCAAATCGCTGTATATGAGTGGCTCATTTGGCTCATCGACAAATAGCACGGAGACTCGTAATGCGATGGATTTTTATGTCAAACGCAGTGCCGATTGCACAGTGGAGGGGGATTATCGTGGTCGTGTATATATGTCGCCATATTATGGTGCCAGCAGTGTGGGGATGATTGTGGATCCAGACACGGTGAATACGCAGAGCGACTGCTATTCGTATGGTGGCTGTTTTCAGGAGTATGAGAGTGTCCCTGCATTTGTCCCTCTAGTGCAGGTTTATATTGGATTTGAGGTGAGGTTGAGGTATATTACACCATATAAAATTCAAGATAGATTGACTCTACAGGGGTATAATAGTGTTCATCTTTGCGTGGGGCACGACTATGAGTTTGATATACCTAACAACTTTGTCGATAAGCGAGAGGAGTTGTCGTCGAACTTTTCATACATGCTCTGCATTTTTGATTTCGATCAGATTGATAGCTCCAGCATCATTGAGATGTATCTACTCAAAGAGGATGGGTTGCAGCACTACTATATGACGATAGATCAAAGAGTGACATATTTCGAAACACCGCAAGAGGCATTTTCGCAGATCGTGATGATGGAGTATTGCTTGGATGATACCCAGCGTGAGTTACAGGTGGATTGGGCGATATACAATGGATATATTCAAGAGTCGGGATCTACGGAGGTGGATGTTACGCTACGTATCACACCGTCGCTTGTGTCACCATCTTCGCCCTTGAAATTCGACGAAACGTATATTGACTGTGGAGTTGCAGAGTGGGAGTTTACACTACTCGAAGAGACCTCGATAACGCCATACTTTGCAAAACACCCCGGGGTGAATGCATTTTTGACATTTGAGGATGTCGCCAGACACGATTGTTATCAGATTTCGCTGGTGGAGTCCATAGCTCACATGTATAATCTTCGATTTTGGAGCGACGATGTAAACAAGGTGGTATACGTTGAACCATACGATGATATGTGGGATAGATCTAAAGTGTGGGATTGGAGCGATAAGATTGACCCCTCGCACCCTATTGAGATAAGTGATTTAGCGGAGGAGGTTTACAAGAGTCGAAAGTGGGGTTACATCGAGGGAGATGGTGTGACGAGTCGTGGCGAAGGGGATATTCCATCTGATGATGAGTATGGATTTTGGAGCTACGAAATTGATTCTCTAATAGCAAAAGATGGCACAGAGTCGCTGCTGAGCCCTCTATATTCGCCTTCGCAGAATAATGATGAGGGGCTACTTCAAGTCGGAGACAGAGATGATGTTGACAATGTGTGTTCGTTTGATTTTACACCACGGATTGTGAGGTGTGATGGTAGCATTGAGTACGATATATATCAGATGCCGTATATGTCGTTCTATGATCCCGACAACGACATTTCGCTATGTTTTGAAGATCGTGGTGGCGTGGTGGGGCTAAACAGCTACTACACAGAGCAGATTGATCGGGAACAGCGGGGGCGTATCGTGTCGATATATCTCAAACTTACGCCTTTCGATGTGGCATCATTATTCTCGAAATGTGAGGCATCACCAAATATATTGAGTCTATTTGGTCTCAATCTGGGTGGCGATATGGCGAGGTGTCTGCTCAAAGAGATTGTCGAGTATGACCCTTTGGAGGAGTCGGTTAAATGTCGATTTATTGTGGTCGACTAAATTCAATAATTTATGGAAAATATTAAGATTCAAAACGCTCTCGATATCTGCGTGATAGATATCGAGGGTACGATAGGTGTGCCCGAAGAGTGGCAGTTCGAAGATCCTCAGCAGAGGGTGGCAACATATGAAAAGTTTCGTGATGCTGTGGCTCGAATCGAAGAGCTGGAGGCGGAACAGGTGGTAGTTAACATCCGCTCAACGGGCGGTGATGTGAATGATGCACTGTTGATTTATGAGGCATTGGCTCAGCTGTCGGCTCAAATCACAACTCGTTGTTACGGATATGTCGCATCTGCCGCAACAGTGATCGCTCAAGCGGCGAGTGAGGGGAAACGTATGATATCAGCAAACTCACTCTACCTAATCCACAACTCTAGCTGCTCGGTCGAAGGGAATGCCGAGGAGTTGGCAACAAAGGTGTCCTTGCTTAAAAAGACGGATGAACAGTTGGCTAATTTATATGCTTTGCGAGGAGGTCACACCGCAGAGGAGTATGCGGAGTTGATGGCGAGCGATGGCGGACGTGGTAGTTGGCTATCTGCGCTTGAGACTATTGATGCAGGATTAGCGGATTCCATAATTGATGTGTCGGCTCTCGACAGCGATGAGACTCCCGACGAAACATCGCAGAGCGAAGAGAATGAGGGCGGTGTGAAGGCGATATTTCGCACTATTTCTAAACACCTAGGAATCAACACTAAAGATGCCATTAAAAAGGTTGGACTACCCAAATGCGGTCACAATATATTGCACGAGCCCTCCAAACAGCAGAGCGATACTCTATCTATAATCGAGATGGAGGAGGGGCAGAAGGGTATTGAGCCATCAAAGGTGACACCCACAGAGGATGCCTCGCTCAGAGAGGCGATAGTGAGTGCTAATGAGGCGGCTTACAAACACGATGCACAGAGATTTGTTCGCTAAAAAGATATGCTTGGGGGAGTATAAGCGAGCGAAAATTCAAAATATTAATTAATCAAAATTTTATCTCATTATGAGTTACATTGAATCAACAAAGAGCTACACTGGAACAGAGCTCGAAACAGTATTTTTTAAGCCCATGCTTACGGGTGCAGCAGCGAATGACATCGGTGTAAAGGTGTTGTATAACATGCCCGTACCAACTACAATCCACCACTGGGCGGGGAGAAACGACATCTTGCAAAGTTACACCCAAGCGGGGTGGAGTGCAGAGTCGGCAAACACTCGCACTCAAAAGACAATCGACATGAAGCGTGTCAAGGCGGAGATGGGATTCTCGGCGGCGGATTACTTCTCGCTTGTGTTCGAGAATGTGGCAACAAAATCCGATATCGACAACCTCGATGACCTAACAGGCACGGAGTTGGAGGCTGCAGAGACGGAACTTTTCAGACAATCTATCGCCGAGTCGTTACGTGTTACGATGTGGGCTGGTGACACATCATCGGATAGCGCACCCAACACATTTGATGGTTTCTTGAAAAAGATCGCCGCAGGAGTTGACGACGACGATATCGTTTCGACAACATTCACAAAGGGTACAAACTCAACTCCAGAGTATACGTTGAGCCTATTCGCTTCGCTGTGGGATCAAGCAAGCACAACACTCCAAGATGCTAAGGGCGAGGGACAGTTGGCGATATTCGTGACATCCGACATCTACAACCACTACGAGATGGCTCTCGACAATGTTGGTGCGGAGGGTGCTTATGTCGACGCTCAAAGCGGTCGCATGAAGTTGATGTATCACGGTATGGAGGTGATCGATATGCATGTATCTCCATTTGTCGACGCTCTAGGGTTGGAGGATACATTTGCATTTATGACCGACAAGCGCAACTTAGTGATGGCGGTAAATACTGCCGACTTCCCGGGTTCGGAGATACGCATGTGGTACAACCCCGATGAGATGCAGAATCGTCAACGTGCTACATTTGCTGTAGGTTGCGAGATTGTCGACATGGATTTGATCTCGTTTGCAACAACTGTTAGTAATTCGTAGCGATGGCAACAAGCAGATCTAGCATTGGAGGGGTATTCAGTGTTGTGATGTGGCTTTGCGAGGATAGTGGGAGGAGTGATCCTCCCACATCTTTAGATGGTGACATCACCTCAATTAGAGTACCGATAATATCGTCGAAGAGCTCCTACTCCGAAACTACAGAGATAGATGGTGGAATTTGTCACGTAACGCACACCTTAACAATCACAACCACAAACGAAACATTTTGGAGCAACAAAGCTCTGCGTGGGGCTGAAACCGTCGGGTGTATTGCCGAGGTGGAGATATCGTCGTTGGGAAAAATATTGCTCGGATGGAGCTCTCGTTTGGGGTACGATCAACCTCTTAGACTCACAAAAACAACTGTCGAGAGTAGCTCTTCGGTAAACGAAGGGTGCACAAAAAGTTGGGTATTTAAATCCTATTCTACACAACCATTAATTTAGTAAATATATGGCAAAGAGTAAAATTGCGGTGACAAACCGTACAGAGCCCTATATGGGATCGGCAATGACATCGACAAAAAGCGAAAAATTTTGGCGTTGGGGGGATGATAATCTCTTTCCAAATGCGCTGTCAGCAATGTCGAGACGATCCTCCGTTCACAGACGTGTGATAAACGACAAATCGGATTACATCGCAGGAAAAGGAGTAGCGTATGATTCGCAGGTCGCTCTACTGGGGAGTTTTATCGGATGTGTAAACTCCCGTGGCGAGACACTGCGCCAGATATTTGCGAAGTTAGCTTTTGATAAAACCCTCTTCGGAAATGGTTTTTTGGAGGTGGTGTGCGATGCTGAGCGAACTACCCTATCTCTATTTCATCACGATGCTTCGAAGTGTCGTGTGGCGGCAGATTCCAAACATATCATAATGCACCATGATTGGTCGAAATTCAAACCCTCCGAAGCGGTGACACTTGCAATATTCCCCGAGATGGAGAGTACAGCAGATGGTACATTGCGAGCGATGATACACTACAAGGATTATGAACCGATGTTTGAGCACTATGGCGTGCCGGCATATATCGCTGGTCTGAACGTGGCGGCGATAGCGCACAAAACCGACAAGTGGAATATATCTCGTCTCGACAATTCGTTCCAGATGTCGGGTGTGATGTTACTCGACAACGCTGTCGACAGCGAGGCTGAGGCTGAGGAGGTGATTCGTACGGCGCAGAGTAAGTTTGGAGGCAAACCCGGGCAGGTGTTATTTGTAGTGAAAGATGGATCGGATAACGATAACTCTAAATTTATCCCCATATCATCCGAAAACGATGGCGACTGGAGTGAGCTACACGATCAAGCCAAAAGTGACATTGTGATAGCGCACTCATGGTTTAGATCTCTCAGCGGTTTGGATTACGAGACGGGATTCACGGCCGAGAGAATATTGTATGAGTATGAGGTGGCACTCAACACCATGATACTCTGTGAACAGGCTGAATTATTGGAACCTATAAAGAGTGTAATAAGCTCTATCCTCGGTATAGATGCCTCGTCGGTGGAGATTATAAACAAACCCCCTACGCAGAGCAAACCCACATATATGAGGGTGTGGGAGGCTCGAAAGGCAGATGGGTTGGAGTACGATGTGGAGGATGAGCGTCAACAACTTTTTCTGTCAGAAATTTAATTATATATAGATATGAGATATAATGTTTTTTCAATAATTGAGCCTGAGGAGGTGCGACTCATCGCATTTTCGGATGTTGCATCCGTGCCTCAGGAGATGATGTGTGGCGCAAATATTGAGTACGCCATAAGTCGTTTTGTCGCACCCGTAGCGGGTCAGGAGCTGTTGGAGGCGATAAGCAGAGGTGAGTATGAGGAGCTAAAGACAAAATTTGTACAGGTGGCTGTAGCACTCTACGTAAGGTACATTTCGGGGTACGATGGCGAAGAGAATGCTCTACGCTTATTGACTCGTGCTCGACACTTTCTCAAGCAGATGTCTCTGCATTTGGAGATCAATAGTAGCTCTTATAAGGAGTATAATGGTTGCGAGAATATTTTAAATAGATGTAAGATTCATGGAGACTTGGTACAGATACTTTAGTGGTGCGTTGCTGTCGCTGTGTGCACTATTTTCGCCCATCACTCATTTGATATGGTGTGTAGTGACATTTATTGGGATCGATTTCGTATCGGGGATTGCAGCATCAAAGGCTCGCGCGGCACGTGAGCAGAAGGAGTGGTATTTCAGAAGTTTCTTTGCTTGGCGAACCATCTACAAATTGGGGTTCACGATCGTGGCAATCGGCATGGCTTGGATGTTAGATGAGTGCGTTTTAACATTCCTAACTCTTAACTTAGCACGACTCGTTACGGGGTTTGTTTGTGGTGTGGAGATGTGGTCTTTTCTCGAAAATGCTGCGCAAATTTCTGATGCTCCACTATTTAGATGGCTGCAAAAATATGTTTATCAAAAGGTTAAAGATAAATGTTAGCCGTGTTTAATTATGATGTCTCCGACGAACAGGTAGTTCACTGTTCGTCGGAGACATTATTTATTAAAGGTTCGAAGAGACCTCTCCAGTTGCTGCCCACTCGACACCTCGCAGCAGGGTTGTTTGGAATCCATCATTTTCGATGCTGCCGCCACTTATGACACCATTTTTGGCACTTGTGTGACCTAACACCGAGTGGAATGTTCTCCCTTTGCCATATTTCACCGTGAAGAGTACAGGCTCCTCTTTGCCCGTACCGCCAGTTGCTTTCTGCGAAAATGCAGTAGCTAGCACCTCCATTTCGAGGGCTGGACCTCGCATATCTCCGTAGAGTTCATCTTGGTAGTGTAGCCACGATGCTGGTAACCCCTTCATTATGGGGTGCTCAGGATCTCGTACGGTGATAGTGAAATTACCGGCTCTTCCGTGGTGACCACTGCGACCATCGCTTATAGAGTCTCGCACCATCTCTCCATCTTTATAGTAGTAGTAAGGACCCGACTCTTTAGTGCGTCCTCCCCAGCCTCCTAGCCCGATGATACGGTTATACTCCTCCCAATCGGCAAAGGCGTTATCCGCCTCATGGATTATCACCACTCCGCCGCCACATTTCACATATTTTTCGAATTTGAGCTTTGTCTTTTCATTCCACGTCACATCGTTAAGATTCATTATTATGACATCATACCCCTTGAATTTAGGTTTGAAACTATCTGTATCCGTAAATTTTACAACCTCCACTTCGAATGACTCATTGCGTTGTAGAATCTGCTCGACCCCCTTCGACATCACCTCCCAGTTGTGGTGTTTGTCGCTCTTTCCGGTGAGTAGCATAACATCTATTTTGGCAACTTTTGCTGCAGAGGCTGAGAGCGTTATAGCAACAAGGGTGAGAGTTGTGACGATGAAACTTTTCATGATCCTAACTATTTAGCTACAACCTGTGCGACACCAATCAAATACCCCTCCGTATAGAGTTCGATTTTGTATGTTCCATCCGTGAAACCAGCACCTGTGTAGTATATACTAACCCCCAAATCTTGGTTTTGATACTCCACCTCACGTGATGCCGAGTATGTCAGTTTTTCACCCTCGTAATCAAATGATGGGAGGGCATCTGTCGCCAATATGTAACCATCCGGAGAGGTTATACGAACATATATCACCTTATTTCCGGGTGCTGAAAGTTCATTTGCCGCCAATGTAAAGTCGACTCTAAGTTTGTCGGCATTGCGGATTCTCGACACATCACGGTCACGATCGTTGAGTGTGGTCATAGATATTCCTGTAGCCTTAAGCACAGATCCTTGGCGCACACGATCCTTAAGCTCTTGAGCCTGCTCTTCGGCAATCTCGGCACGCAACTCTACGGATGATATTTTTTTGCGGTACGTCACATTTTCATCTATGAGTTGTTTGTTGAGCGAGTTGAGCGAGTCGATCTGTTTGAGGTAACCACGCATGATTGTACGCAGTGTACCCACCTCTTTTTCATACTGCTTAAGTTTTGCGTAGTTGAAAGATCTCTCACGTTTGAGTTGCGAGATTATAGAGTCCGCACGATGACGCTCAATCTCCATACTGATTTTAAGGCTATCATTTTGGATCTCCAACTCATCGAACTCTACGATGATATCCGACAGGTTGGTTTGGATAGAGTCCCTCTCGATTGTGAGCAGATCATAATCTGCCATCTGTTGACGATGGATATTGAAATAAAGCACCGATAACGCCGTGAGTATCACCACGAGTATCGATATAACGATCCTATAGCCTCGAATCGACGAATCTGCTTGAGGTTCGTTGTAATCATTTTCATACTCCGAGGGGTCGAAGTGTGGAATATTAGGGTTTTGTTGTTGATCTTCGTTATTGCTCATAGCTTTAAGTTTTAGTTTTTAACCAGCACAAATATACTTTTTTTCTTTTAGAAAACGAATTTTAGACCACAAAAATTATGAGATCATCGAGAAATCTGCCCTTTCACGAGGCTGATATTCACCCTGCAAATCACGCAGTAGAGAGTTGTCTGGGTGAGCGAGTGATGGGTCGGCAGTTAAAATTGCCTCTGCGCAGTTACGTGCCGCAGTCAATATATTTACGTCGAGTGTGGGATTCGACACCCTCAACTCCAACGCTTCGCCACTCTGCATCGTGCCATTTATGTCGCCTGCACCTCGCAGTTTGAGATCGAGTTCCGAGAGTCGGAAGCCATCGTTTGTTTGACACATAGCCTCCAATCGAGCACGTGACTCACGAGATAGCTTCTCGCCCGACATCAATATGCAATACGACTGCTCTCCTCCACGCCCCACACGTCCCCGTAGTTGGTGCAGTTGCGAGAGTCCAAATCTCTCTGCCGACTCTATTATTATCACCGTTGCATTGGGGACATCTACCCCCACCTCAATGACCGATGTTGCCACCATAATCTGTGCCTCACCACTCTTGAATTGGCGCATAGACTCCTCCTTGTCGGCAGCTTTCATCTTGCCGTGGCACACCGTGGTGACATACTCGGGGAGAGGTAAATCTCTCGATATAGATTCATAACCATCGTGCAAGTCTTTGTAATCCATACTCTCCGACCCCTCGATTAGCGGATATACAACATATATTTGACGACCTAGTGCGATCTGCTCCTTCATGAAACCTATCACTCTTAGTCGCATGGCGTCGGTGTAGTGCACCGTGCGTATAGCTTTTCGTCCGGGGGGTAGCTTGTCGATCACAGAGACATCGAGATCGCCATATAACGTCATCGCCAACGTGCGAGGGATGGGCGTGGCGGTCATCACAAGGATATGTGGAGGTTGTCGATTTTTATTCCATAGGCGTGCACGTTGCTCCACTCCGAAGCGGTGTTGTTCGTCGATGACAACAAATCCTAGGTTCGAGAATTGCACCTTATCTTCGAGCAGAGCGTGCGTCCCCACCAATATATCCACCTCGCCTTGTGCCGTCCCCTCAGTCGATGCTCTCCTCTCCTTGGCTTTGGATGCACCGGTGAGGATCGCTATTTTTATATTGAGCCCTTCGCACATTCGACTCATCGAGGCGTAGTGTTGACGAGCAAGGATCTCCGTGGGAGCCATTATGCACGCTTGAAATCCATTATCTACGGCGAGCAACATCGACACCAGTGCCACCACAGTCTTGCCGCTTCCCACATCGCCTTGGAGCAGACGGTTCATCTGAAAGCCCGACACTGTATCTTGGCGAATCTCCTTGACAACACGTTGTTGTGCATCGGTGAGAGGGAATGGCAGTTTTGTGTTATAGAAGGTTTTGAAGATATCTCCCACCTTCGAAAACAGAAATCCGTTATTCTTCGTGAGTCGTTCGCTGCGGCGTGATTGTATCACCAGTTGCAACCCAAACAACTCCTCGAATTTCAACCTGTAGAGTGCCGCCTGCAACCTCTCTGCCGACTGCGGAAAATGAACATTATAGAGAGCCTCACGTAGCGACATAAGCCCATGTTGCGCCATCACGTATTGTGGCAACGACTCCTCGATGGAGCTCCCCACACGTCTCCATATTTCGATTATGATGTTGTAGAAACCCTTCGTGCCGAGCGTGCGTGACAACCATTCGGTGGTGGAGTAGACCCCCTGCATTCCACTCTCCACCTTGCGTGATAGAGCCTGTTCGGTGGTTTCGATTTCGGGGTGAACCATCGATGTGAATGTGTTGTGGTAGAAGGCTGGGCGACCAAATATGATATATTCACGCCCCACCTCTATACGTTTTTCGATCCACTTAATACCTTGAAACCAAATAAGATCCACCACACTTCCTGCCGGATCTTGCACCCGAACCGTGAATCGCTGTTTGCGCCCCTCGCCCGTGTAGCTCACACCCTGCACTCGCCCCTTGATTTGCACAAATGACCCCTCGCCCTCACGCACCTCATTTGCTAAGTAGATACGTGTGCGGTCGATATACCGAAACGGGATATGGTAGAGTGCATCCCGAAGAGTCGTGATCCCGAGCTCCTTGCCCAGTAGTGTTGCACGCACCTCACCCACGGTGGGTATAAACTTTATGTCGTCATTTAAAATCTTATTCACCCTACAAATATATATTTTTTGACACGAAATCCCAATTATTTTGTACCTTTGTTCGTTGTAAGTAGTGTAAAACAATTATTGTCATATTTTTAAAAGCACTCTTGGAGCGATATTTTTCACTATTAAATTTCAGTATAGAACCACTATATTTTCAATTCAATAGCAAAAAATCTCATCTCCAATAGCACTCTTAAAAACACACCAATAATTATTTTACCCTACTTAAAGTTATTATGTAAAAATATGAACAACGAACTTTTCGATTTAGCAGATATCTTGTCACGCTCCGTAATGGTGGGCGTTGCGGCATCCATCACCGTGGGTCCCGTCGCTGTGTTGTGTATCCAACGTACGCTGAGCAAAAGCCGCCGCTCGGGGTTTATTTCAGGTTTAGGTGTGGCGAGTGCCGATACGCTGATGGCTCTGGTGGCATATTTTTTCTACTCTGTGTTACAAACACCTATCGAAAAATATAACGTGATTCTTCGATCGGAAAGC
>JAWXSU010000041.1:0-11616 GCA_044434245.1 Rikenellaceae bacterium
GACATGCTGTAAGAGCGATTACGGATCTGCAAATAATTGAAGTTCAATCTGGAGAGGAGCTCGTTGAGGAGGATATCATTCGTCTCGATTGGGAGTGGGTGAATTAAAAGGGAGATTAGATAACAATAAAGAACATGGTAATAGCAGTAGATTTCGACGGAACAATCGTTAAGCACCGTTATCCCAAGATCGGAGAGGAGATACCCTTCGCTATCGACACCCTCAAACTTCTTATTGAGGATCATCATCGTGTGATACTATGGACAGTAAGGGAGGGGGAGTTGCTTCGTGAGGCTGTGGAGTGGTGTCGTGAGAGAGGTGTAGAGTTTTATGCAGTGAATCAAGATTTCCCCGAGGAGAATGGCTCTCTTAAGGGGTATTCCCGCAAACTTAAGGCAGATCTTTTTGTCGACGATCGCAACTTGGGTGGGATTCCCGACTGGGGAACAATATATACGATGATCTCACGTCGAGAGCATCTAAAGCCACCCACTATAGATTATGAACCAACCTCTGCACCTCGCAAGTTAACTCTCAAGGAGAGACTACAGGGGTGGAGCGAAAAAATATAAAGTATGAAGGTATCAATCATAATTCCAGTATACAATGTAGCACCATACATTGAGCAGTGCCTATTGTCGGTATATACGCAGAGCTACAAAAAATTGGAGATTATAATCGTTGATGATCGTGGCTCTGATAATAGTATGGAGCTGGCACGTAGGGTTAGTGCTCCATATATGGAACTTTTCGAGATTATATTTCTTGAGCATGAGAGGAATCGGGGTATCTCGGCAGCACGCAACACTGGGATTTTGGCAGCCACTGGAGAGTATATATATTTTCTGGACTCGGATGACTCGATAACAGAGAGTTGTATTGAAGTTGTGGTGAATTCAATGGAGGGGGTAAAGTATGATTTTGTGGCGAGTGACCATGTTGTTATTAGCAATAAAAAGAGAGGACCGAAACTTGGATTGGAGAGTGGTGTGGTGTCGGATAGTCGTGCTATTGAGATGGCGTATTACAATTCACAGCTTAGTATGCATGCGTGGAATAAATTGCTCAATAGAGAGTTTATAATCTCGCACGATATCTTTTTTAAGGAGGGGATTATCCATGAAGATGATTTATGGGGGTTTATGTTAGCGAATGCAGCCTCTTTGATTCGGGTAATAAAGGAGGTGACATATCTTCACTACGAGCGTGAAAATTCTATTATGACATCGCTGAAATTTGAAAATAGCATGAGGTGTCGGTATATAATAATTGACACAATGAATGATTATGTGTCAACACACAAGGATAGTGTAGATGTGTCGGTATATAGTTATATAGAGCAGCGAAAATTGAAGATGTTTAAAAGGGCGAAATTGCGAAAAGTAGGGCTTCGAAGAGTTCTAGATCTCTACAAATATATCCGTGAAACACCGCTTGTTGATGAATCTAAGATCACAAAACGAGAGAGGTTATACCTCTTTAATCGTAGGTTGCCTGTGTGGTTGGGGTTTGTGTATCTGCGTGTTGTGTATAGGTTTAATCGAACCTGTGAAAAGTTTCACCTTATATCTAAGGAGGGGGTTTATGTAAAATAATACCAAATCTATATATTAATATTTTTTATAAAAAGCATCTATTTTAGTAAAAAAATAGTGTGTGTAAAAAAATACATCAAATAAAATGGTGTAAATTTTTGTTTCAAAAAATAAATGCATATATTTGCCAGTGTAGGGTATTATGGTGATTATGTGTCAATTCTATGTTTGAAATAACATTGCCGTGTAAATTTTTTATTTTTTAGGCAGGTTTATTATATCTGCTATTTAATGGCAAAAGGATATTAATTTATTTTAAAATTAATTAGATTGTGCTAGTGTCTCATAAACCCGAAGTTATATGCGTCGGCGAGGGAGCGTCGTCGGTGGATGTTTAAATAAATACATGCGATGATGGAAAATTTATGTAAATTAGCGAAGGGTGATTGTGCGAAGAGTCGTGAGTTGGATATTCTTTTAGAGTTGACATCAATGCTTAGTGGCAAGGAGGTGGATTTAGATGCTGTGATTAAGCTATTGGCACACCACTTAGATGTCTATCGATTGTTCTTGACGATCTTTAATCGTGAGAGTCAAGATATCGTAATCGAGGGGGCGTATGGAATATCTGATTCCCAGATGAGAAATGGAGTATATCGAATTGGCGAGGGGGTGATAGGTAAAGTGATAGAGAGAGGCGAGACGTGTACGATCCCTGATATCGCTGAGTCCAAGGAGTTTCTAAATCGAACAAAGGCTCCGCTAAATAGCGCAGATAACAAAATATCATTTATATGTATTCCGGTCAAGTATAAGGGGGAGGTTGTGGGAACTTTGAGTTTTCATAAGTTTGTCGATCAACCCAATATCCTCTTCGATGACGAGGTGAGACTACTGAAGATTATAGCTGGAATGGTTGGGCGAACAGTTCGTCGTAGGCAAGAGTATTTCGAGGAGATGGAGAAGCTCAAACGTGAGAATGAACAACTTCGAGGTAATCTAAATAGTTATACCTCACAACCCAATACAATCAAAGGAATGTCGGGGAAGATGAATGAGGTGTTTTCGTTGATTGGGAGTGTTGCGGCAACAGATGCAACGGTTATGATCCGAGGTGAGAGTGGTGTGGGAAAGGAGTTGGTTGCCGATGCAATCCATAATGCTAGCCCTCGACGTGAGAAACCTTTTGTAAAGGTAAACTGCGCCGCACTTCCCGATAGCCTCATCGAAAGCGAGCTGTTTGGTCACGAAAAAGGGGCATTTACGGGTGCTACACAGCGACATGCCGGTCGTTTTGAGGCGGCTAGTGGAGGTACGATATTCCTCGATGAGTTGGGTGATATCCCTGCGTCGACACAGATTAAACTTCTGCGTGTGTTGCAGGAGAGGGAGATTCAGAGGTTGGGAAGTTCCGAGACTATAAAGATCGATGTGAGGGTTATATGTGCCACGAATCGAGATCTTGAAACGATGATTTCGAAGGGGGATTTTCGTGAGGATCTATACTACAGACTCAATGTGTTCCCAATCTATATCCCACCACTCAGAGAGCGAATAAACGACATCCCCGTGTTGGTGGATCACTTTATCGAGAAGTTTAATAACCGCTATAAAAAGGGTGTTAAGCGTATAACATCTATGACCATAGATACATTGATGATGTACCATTGGCCAGGAAATATTCGAGAGTTGGAAAACTGTGTTGAGCGAGCATATATTCTTAGTCAAGAGGGTGTTATAAGGGTTCATAATCTGCCCCCAACACTGCAAACCGGAGCATCGTCGCAAACGGTAGCAAAGGGTAGTTTGGAGACAATTATGAGTAATCTCGAAAAGCAGGTTATAGTCGATGCATTGGTCTCAACGAAGGGCAATATCGCTAAGGCTGCGGAGTCGCTTAGTATCACAGAGAGAATAATGGGGCTTAGAATATCAAAATATGAGATCGATCCTAAGAGATATAAACCAAATAAGGAGTAATGAGTTATGGAGATAACATTTGAGATTTGTGACTATTCAAACCCCGCACATCTAACCGCTTTTGCGGAGTTGTTGCAGGGATATATGGCAGACCCAATGGGGGAGCATCGTCCGCATACGAAACTCGAACAGCTGAGATTGGTTGATGGTATGGCTAACCACCCATCGTCGTTTGTTTTGTTCGCATGTGCTGAAGATCGAGCGGTTGGTTTTGCGACATGCTTTGAGTTGTTTTCGACATTCGAGGTGAAGCCATTTATCAATATTCACGACATCTTCGTTTTGCCCGAGTATAGAGGATATGGAATTGGGGGTGGAATGTTGGATTATATATCTGATATTGCAGCCGAGAAAAAGTGTTGCAAGGTGTCGTTGGAGGTGCGTACCGATAATGCAGTAGCGCAGGGTTTATACCGCAAAGAGGGGTTCGGTGAGGCGACTCCTGATATGTTGTTTTGGGTAAAAAAGTTGTGATGATATGAGTATACAAGCCGCAATAGATTTTCTGACACGAGTTCAGATGGATGCCGACTTCAGAAAGTCGTGCTACAAATTCCGCACGAAGAGCGATATTTTAGAGTATCTACAACAGGAGGGCTATAGCTTTTCGGAGGGGGAGTTTGAAAATGCTATAAATCACCTCCTGCTGCGATGCTCAGAGGAGTCGCAAGGATATGAAATTCACCTCTTGCAAAATTGGTTTCAACTTTTTGTTTAAAGTATATTAAGTAGTGTAAAACAATTATTGCCATATTTTTAATAGCACTCTTGTAGCAATATTTTTCACTATTAAATCTCAATGTAGAACCACTATATTTTCAATTCAACAGCAAAAAATCTCATCACCAATAGCACTCTTAAAAACACACCAATAATTATTTTGCACTACTTAGCTCTCTTCGTGACTAAATATTTTAGTTCATTTAGACCCTCGATCATCTTCTCGACTTGAAGATCATCGGGGGTTCTGTATCCAAAGTCCTCGATGGAACATATCCCCTCGAATGATCCGACGAGGATTGCTGTTTTGCGTAGACTCTCGCTTAGGGTGGGTTCAAAAGCATTGAGTTCACGATAAAGCATGAGTGGTAGATGGCTAGTTGCGATGGTGTCGTGGTATGCTAACCATGCGATCATATATTTCTCGAAACAAATAGCTATCATGTTATATAGCAAATCATTGTCGAATTTGCGTGGTTCTTTTTTGAATGCCGAAGTTATCGTCGTTAGGTAACTATCTGCAAATTCGAAATTCTCTTTGGCTAACTCTTTCATTGTTAAATTGTGTTGTAGATAGTTAATAATTCTGCGGGCTCTAAGTCTCTTTTGTTGAGGGTGCACCATGTGCGTACTTCGTCAAGCAGGTGTGGGAGTATCTCCTCACGGCATGTTACACCAAGCTCTTCGAGTGCATTTTTTAGTGTCGACATACATGTGTGTTTTCCGATGCGAAAACGTCGCTCTTTAAGTCCGATCTCCTCTGCGGAGAAGAGTTGGTATGTGGAGCGATCTCGTTTCAGATATTTGGTGTGTATGCCACTTTCGTGTGTTAGAACCAACTCTCCAACAATAGGTTTTGATACGCTATTTTTTCGCCCCGATATCTTCTCGACGTAGCTGCATATTTCGGGGAACATTCTCTTGTCGAGATGCGTCGCTGTCCCTAGACTCTTCTCTATTGCCATCGAGACCTCCTCCATTGCGGCATTTCCGGCTCTCTCGCCAAGACCATTGATTGTGGTGCTTAGTGCATCAGCCCCTGCCATCCATGCTGATATGGTATTTGCACATGCCATACCGAGGTCGTTGTGCGCATGAAATTCGATCGAAATAGAGGGGTCTAGATCCCTTATGGGACGTACCAACTCTTGTGTAGAGAGTGGATTAAGTAGCCCCACAGTGTCGGCGAGGCGAACTCTTTTGGCTCGATTTTTTATAGCCTCACCAGCGAATTCCTTTAGAAAATCAGAATCTGCACGTGATGCATCTTGCGCTCCTACGCTCACAAATTCAAAGGAGTTGTATGCGAGTCTCGTAATCTCTCGCAGTTCACGTAGCACCCACTCTCGACTCTTTCCCATCACCCCCAGTAGTTTGTCGGATACAGGGAATGAGAGGTGAATACCATCTACTCCGCATTTGTGAGCCAGTTCAATCTCGGTAGGCATAGCTCTGCACCAAGCGATCATTCGTGCATCGAGTCCCATATCTGTTTTAAGGGAGGTTATTGCCTCAATCTCCTCAATGGCTGTGCATCCCATAGCTGGGGTTCCAACTTCGAACTCTCTTACTCCCGCTTTGTACAACATCTCAACGAGCGAGAGCTTCTCATCGAGAGTAAAAGCTACTCCCGATGCCTGCTCTCCATCTCGCAGTGTTGTATCTACAAATATAGGTCTCTCGTATATCATAAGACGTTAGTCACTAATTAAATACTTCTCGCATGCCTCTCCCTCTTCGAGAGCATCGAGGATCTCATCTATCGCCTCTTCAGAATCGACACCGCCGTACCAGAAGTTGCATGGTTGAATCACCATCGCTGGACCTTGTGAGCAGACGTTAAGACATGCAGTGGTGCTTACCACCACATCTAATCCACGATCTGCTGTCTCCTCGACAATATATTGCAGAAGTTGGGGTGCACCCTTTTTGTTACAAACACCTAGTGCTTCGCCACTCACACGATATGAGTTGCATAGAAGAATGTGATACTCTGGCTTTTTCATAGTTTTTGCTATTATGAAGTTAGAATTTGTTTAAATTTCTCTCGTCTATTTTGCTAAGGATCTGTCACTTAGTTTTTCTCTTTTTGCGCTGCGTTACATAGGCACCGCTATGCGCCTTATGCAAAGAGAGAAAATCAAAGCAACATCTCTCTTAGCAAATCTAGCGAGAAAAACTTAAACAGATTCTTAAAATTTATATTTTACATCATTATCAACCGCAACCTTGAGCGTTGCCCTTGCAGTTAGATCCGCATTTGAAGGCGTCACGTTTGGCTATCGAACGGATAACTTTATTGTTGTATATTCCATCCAACCCCTCGTCGATGAGTCCTGTCATCTCGACAACATTAAGTCCCGATTTTCGAAGAAATTCAAGCGGTTTTCCTCCAACACCACTCACTAAAAGAGCTCGACAATCGGACATTAGCTCGGCGAGTTGTGACCATCGCATGTCGCCCAAACCACGATCTGGTGTGCGGCGGCTCTCTACCCACTTATATCCATTTGGTGTTTGGCGATAGATGTTGAGTGTGTCCGCTTCGCCCAAGTGCATATTAACCAATAGTCCCTCGTTTGTCGCTACCGCTACAAAAGGACGATTTGTGATATCAACATCCGAACGTTGTGCATACTCCTCCATTAGAGCGTGTGCCCCCTTCATATCTTGACCCAACAGACCCGCAGCATCGGCACGACATCTTGCACAGTGGCTCATGAGTGTTAAGTGCTCAGAGGCGAGAGTGCGTACACGAAATACCATCTTTGGGTCGGGATGTTCGAGATTTTCGAATGCTGTGTCCGCAACAGGAATTAGCGGAATGCAGTTGATTACATCGGCTCCCAGTTCGGAACATACTCGTGCAACATCTTTGATTCCATCCTCGTTGATACCCGGTATGATGATTGAGTTGATCTTTACGGTAATGCCCTTTGCTTTAAGTTTAGGGATACATGCCAACTGCTTTTCTAGGAGTCTTTTGCCACCCTCTTCGCCACGGTATATGTGCTTTCCGTCACGTACCCATTTGTAAATTTTTGCCAACACCTCAGGCTCCAAGCTATTGATTGTGATTGTCACATGGCTAACATTCAGCTCTGCGATTTGGTCGATGTAGGGTTCAAGCCCAAGTCCATTTGTTGATAAGCAAAATATTTTCTGCGGAAATCTCTCGTGTGCCAATCGCATAGTTTCGAGTGTCTCCTCGGGGTTGGCAAATGGATCTCCCGGACCTGCAATACCTATAACCGATAGGTTTGCAAGGCGAGTGTCCAACTCCTCCAAATATCCGACCGACTGTTTTGGAGTGAGCACCGTGGATGTCACACCGGGGCGGCTCTCGCTCACGCAATCATATTTGCGGTTGCAGTAGTTACATTGTATATTGCACTTTGGTGCAACGGGTAGGTGTACTCGTGCGTGGGTATGTTTTGCCTCGGCATCGAAGCATGGGTGTTTTGCCTCCATAATCTAAATGTATTTATACCCTACGGGTGAGTTCTCTTGTTTATACTCTATGAGAGCGTTTACCACTCTGTCAAAAATCTCTTGTGTTCCACGGTATCCTAACATCACCTGACGTGAAGCTCCGAAGCGGTCGTGGATCGGGAATCCTAATCTCACGAGTGGGATCTTAAGCTCTCGGGCGATGTAGTAACCCTTGCTGCTGCCGATCATGATGTTGGGTTTGATCTCCTCCATCTTTGCGTGGATCGACTCGAAATCTGTGTCTGTGAATGCATAGACCTCCATGCCGACCTCCTTGCACCATCCGCTGAGTGCCGAAACCAAATCAGCCTCGCCATACAGAACCACCTTTTTGCCAAAGAGGTATTTGTGTGCATCGACATAAGCATCAATGAGTCGACCTCGCTCCTTCTCGTACTTTTCGGGTGTATCCACACCAAACTCATCAGCCAAGCTATTCATGAATTTGTCAGATGCCTCAATACCTATTGGTATGGGTATCTGTATATTTTTTACTCCACATTCACTCTCCAACCACTCTCCAGCTGTGGGTATGCGACCCTTTACAGATGTGCGTTTGTAGAATTGGTTGAACCTCTCGCCAAACTCGATCACCGCCTTTGCATCTGCCGTAGATTTAATCTCCGCAAGGGGGGTGCCTCCACTTGGAATCAACTCATACTCTGCGGTGTATACATTGTCTAGCGATTCGCTATAGTCGGGGAATAGGGTAGTCTTGATGTTGAAATCTGCCACAATCTCCTTGATGTAACGTATATCGGCAGGGGATACCATTCCCGGCAGCACCACTAGATTTTCGGTGCGCTTTGTAGCTGTTGCGAATGTTCTAATTGCCGAAAGAACTGTGTTGTGAAACCCCTCTGCGTGTGAACCACAGTAACTAGGTGTTGAGCTGTGGATAAATGCCGGTAGCTCCTCTCCTGCTTTTGCCTCACCGTAGTTTCGAATGTGAGCAGGGATATCCTCGCCTATGGTTTCGGATAGACACGTTGATGCTATTCCTATAACCTTTGGGTGGTACTGTTTCCTGATATTGTCAATTCCGGTGATAAAATTTTTACTTCCTCCATATACTGTCGACTCCTCCGAAAAGTTGCTCGATGCGATGTCGACAGGCTCTTTGTAGTGGCTAATCATATATCGGCGGATATATGTAGCGCAACCTTGCGATCCGTGAATAAGTGGCACGCAACCCTCTATCCCTTTGAACACTAACGATGCTCCAAGTGGGGCGCAAAGTTTGCAGGCGTTGCGTGACGATACGAAATTTTTGCTACTCTTCATTGTTGCTTGCCCTCCTATTTTTGCGTGTGAATTTCCATACTGGGGTCATCGCTGTGGCGTAGATCTCCTTTGCGAAGTTCATCATCCCTTCGTAACCTGCGAGTGCCTCTTTGCGTTCGTGGTTGTGGTCGCAGAATCCAAGACCTATCTTGTAGGCTATGGGTCGCTCCTTCACTCCTCCGATAAAAATATCTGCCTCCTTCTCCTTGACGAAGTGCGAAAGTTCGATTGGATTCGAATCATCGACAATAACTGTTCCTTCGTCGCAAAGGTTTTTAATCACCTCGTAGTCTTCGGTCGATCCTGTTTGTGAACCGACGATAACTGTCTGTACACCAATGAGTCTTAGAGCTTTGATGAGCGATATGGCTTTGAACGCACCACCGACATATATCGCCGCCTTTTTGCCTTGTAGAGCCTCTTTGTATGGTTGTAATGCAGGTAGAAGTCTCGACATCTCCTCTCGTACAATTTGGCGAGCCTTCTCCATCATCTCATCATCATTAAAGAACCTTGCAACCTCATATAGAGCGTCGCTCATATCTTCGATTCCGAAGTAGGATACGTGCATAAATGGTGTGCCATACTCCTTCTTCATCATCTTAGCTAGATGGATCATCGAGCCTGAGCACTGTACCACATTGAGTCCCGACTTGTGGGCGTTACGAATATCATCTACTCGACCATCACCCGTGATTGTGGCATTGACATGTACCCCCATGCGCTTGTAGTAATCGAGAAGAATCCAAAGTTCACCTGCAAGGTTGAAATCTCCTAAGATGTTTATGCTCTTTTTGGGGATCTCTCGTGTGCCAGTGCCGACTAGCTTAAATAGTGATTCGCATGCTACTTTGTAGCCATCCTTTTTCGAGCCCTGAAAACCGGGGGCCTGAACCGGTATTGTTGTGACACCAGTCTCGGTGGTCACCTGTTTGCAGATCCTCTCGACGTCGTCACCAATAACTCCGACTATGCAGGTTGTGTAGACAAAAGCTGCACGAGGCGAGTGTGTCTCGATAAGCTCAATGAGCGAAGTGTATAGTTTCTTTTCGCCTCCGAAGATCACATCTGACTCTTGAAGATCTGTTGAAAAACTTGTTCTGTGAAGTTCGGGCCCTGACGACAACGAACCTCGAATATCCCATGTGTATGCTGCGCAACCAATGGGTCCGTGGATTATGTGTAAAGCATCTGCAATTGGATAGAGCACCACACGTGATCCGCAAAAGACACACGCACGTTGGCTCATACTTCCTGCAAGACTCACTTTGCCTGCCTCAACTGTTGGTGCATTTGCGCCACTCGTTGAAACCTGCGTCTCCCTCTCCCTTAAAATGTGAGTCATAACATTATGTTTTAAAAATTTACTTAAAGTTTTTCGACCCATCAAAGGGATGCGAAAAACTTTAAGTGAAAAATCAATTTGTTTGAATTGAACCCCAACTAGAATTGGAACTCTACCTTCTCCTCTAGACAAGTTCTGTCGTAGTTCGAAAGAATCTCGTGCAACATCTGCGTCACAAGATTTGCTGCACCCTTATAACCAGTCTTAGCGAAGTAGTTGTGTCCGGGGCGATCTGTCACTGGGAATCCCATGCGAACAAATGGAGTATCCTCGTCACGAGCGATATACTTGCCATAAGTGTTACCGATCAACAAATCTACACCCTCTTGTTTGATCCATTGGTGCATCAAGAACATATCTGCTTGAGGTCCGCTCTTGAATTTAGCCTCTGGGATATCCTTAAGCAACTCTGCCATGCGCTCATCGAACACCTTGCCCGGAGTACCTGTAACCACGTATACTGGTTTCATATCCATCGACACCAAGAACTCTACGAGTGGAATAAGTGTATCTGGATCACCCCATAAAGCTACGCGCTTGCCATACAGGTATTTAGCTGAGTCAGAGATAAGGTCAAGAAGTTGACCACGCTCGTAAGTGAGTTCATCCGATACGGGTACATTTGCGTGGCGGCTAAGTGACATCAAGAATCTGTCGGTCGCCTTGAATCCGATTGGAATATCCATCACCTCAAATGGAATCTTACATTGATTTTCCATCTTGATACAAGCATCTCCAGTACAATATGCTCCAAGACCAAGTGTGAATTTGCTATCTCCAGCCTCTGTAAGTTGCTTAACGGTACAACCTCCATCTGGGTACATCTTGTATGTTCCTGTAAGAGGTCCATCCAAAACACCTGTCATATCTGGGAACATAAATGTGCGTGACTCCATAACCTTAGCCATGCGCTTGATTTCAGCTTGATCCGAAGGCTCCATCCATCCAGAAACCATATTGATGACATTAAGCATCTTTGGAGTCTTGACTGCGAATGATTTAACAAATGATGTTACCATATTTGCATAACCAGTAACGTGTGAACCTACGTAACTTGGAGTATTACAATAAATAACACGCTTTCCAGCTGGAATCAAACCATCCTCGTTCGCTTTGTTAGTGATCTGTACAAGGTCATCACCAATAGTCTCTGAAAGACAAGTTGTGTGAATCGCAATAACCTCTGGGTCATATACGTTGAACATTGTGTTGATCGCCTGAAGTAGGTTGGCAGATCCACCAAAAACCGAAGAACCCTCC
>JAWXSU010000042.1:0-11613 GCA_044434245.1 Rikenellaceae bacterium
GTGCTCTTCCGAGCTCGCAATGGGTCGTGATTCACTTGCTGAGATGGAGTATAATGAGGCGTTGAGTATAGATTCATCGTCGAGAAGTGCGTTGGTGTCGGCGTGTGCATTCTATGAAAAAAGAGAGCGTGTGGAGGAGTATTTCGATACGCTTAAACCTCTTTTCAACTGTGATGATTACACCCTCGAAGAGTCACTTGCAACATTAGGTAGATTGACAAGGGATAAGAATTTTTATAGAGTTAACTATATTAAAATTACTGAGTTAATAGCTGTTGTGGCACTGCGATACCCCAAAGAGTCGAGCGTTGTTGACCTTAGAGCCAACCATCTTATAGCTTTCGGAATGTTGGACGAAGCGTTAGAGTTATACAAATTAACACTAACAGATTCGTTGCCACACCTTGAACATTTCCAATCGGTAATCGAAATTGAGGGGTATAAAAAACGGGTGGACTCAGTTGATCTATATGTGAAACGAGCAATTAGCCATTTTCCCAAAAGTGTAGATCTATATCTCACGCAAGCAAATGCAAGAGGGTATAGCGAAGATTTTGAAGGGGCAAAAAGTTCTTATGCGGAGGCGTTGAAATACTCTCAAAGCGATACTCTCTCATCTACAATTTGGGGATATATCGGTGATGTGGAGTACCAAATTTCTTTAAAGGAGACAAAGGATTCGAAGGTTCAAAAGGCGATGAAGAGGTGTTATGCCGCATACGAAAAGGCTCTCGATGTGTTTGCAAATAATGTGTTGGTGCTCAATAACTATGCATACTTTTTGAGCGAAGAGGAGGGTAGTGATTTGGAGTACGCACTTTCGATGTCTACTATCGCAATATCATTGCAGGAGAATAACCCGACACATCTGGACACACATGCATGGATACTTTTCAAACTAGGAAGGTTGGATGAGGCGGCAAAATTCATGCGTACAGCAATATCGCTCGACACGACAAAGAGTCCAGAGCTACCTCTTCACTATGGTGATATTCTTGCGGCACAGGGGAATAACTTTATGGCTGAGGTGTATTGGAAAAGAGCCGAGGCACAGGGATACTCCGCAGAGGAGATTCAAAAGCGTATTGATTCACTAAAACAGGGGGAGTAATGAGGTATATTATTGTTATAATACTCACCCTTGTAGTTTGTAGTGGCTATGCGCAAAGCGATAAGGTAGCGGAACAAAAACGTATTATCGCTGCTCTTGAAAAGCAGGTCGCAGAGGGGGAGAAGGAGGTGTCGTCTCTGCGTAAAGGCAAGGCGGACAAAGAGAAACAGATAAGGTCTTTAGCTCTTCAAATTCAAAAACGCAACAAACTTCTCTCGGCGCAAAATGCTCAGGTTGAGATGATAAAAGAGGAGATTGCAAAGAGCGATAAAGAGCATGGTACTCTCTCGGCGCAGTTGTCGACGCAGAAGGAGTTATATGCGGAGATGGTGCGTGAGGCATATCGTAATTATCGCAATAACAACCTTATGAGTTACCTTTTTAAGTCGGAAGATTTTGTGGATGTTGCACGTAAAATAGTAAATCTTAGGGCAATATCGCAACTTCGAGAGGAGCGTATGGCACGTATAGAATCGTTGACAAACGAAGTAGCTCAACAGCGACAACAGCTCATTGAGAATAAAAAGCTGCTGGATGTCGCAGTGAAGGATCTCGAAAATCAGAGGGGGCAATTAGAGAGGGATCAAAAGTCGGCACGCAGCTCAATAGCGACAATGAGTAGCAAGGAGAAACGCCTGCTTCAAGAGAGAGAACTACAGCAACGAAAGTTGGACTCCGCAATCGGGGAGCTTAGAAAATTAACCAAAGGAAATACAAGAGGTGCAACCTTCACGGCAAAAACCTCAAACCTCAATCTACCAGTGCAGGGTGGAGGTGTAAAGAGATATGTCGATAATATGGCGGAGGTTGTGGGAGCAAAGGGGGCAAATGTGGTTTCGATATATGATGGACGAGTGGTGGAGATCAAACAGAACCGAATTACCGGAAAGTATGATGTGTATATCGCTCACGGAGAGTATATTACATCATATGCTGGGTTGCAGGAAGTGACGGTTGCTAAAGGGGCTAATGTTCAAAAAAATCAAGTGATTGGTGAGATTGGGCAGTCGGTAGATATTATCACGATGCAGAGCGAGTATAAAATTGTGTTTGGAATATATCCACCAAATCCTTCACAGAAGTTAAAGGCGGCAGATTGCTTTAAAAAATAGAAAATATATGGCTATAAGATACTATACAGACGACACGTCGTATAACCTAAAACAACGTCGAAAAATCACAACATGGCTAAGAAGTACAGCTCAAAGTGAGGGGTATGAAGTGGATGAGGTTGGAGTTATCTTTTGTTCGGGACGTAGACTTCGAGAGATGAATGTGGAGTTTCTACAACATGACTATTTTACAGATATTATCACCTTTGATGAGAGCGATTTAGATATGGGATATATCGCCGGAGAGTTGTATATAGATGTGGATACTGTAGCTGATAATGCAAAGCTATACGACACCTCGCCTCTTAGAGAGATGCATAGGGTTATGGTTCACGGAGTATTGCATCTGTGTGGGCAGGGCGATAAAACAGAGCTTGATGCCAAAGATATGAGAGCCAAGGAGGATCGTTATCTATCGGAGTTGGACTCTTTATTCGATAACCCCCTCTAAATCTCCTCCAAACCGTTGAGGAATATTTACTTTAGAGGTGTTTTGGATAAGAAAATCTTATTCAAAATTGATGTTTTTATAGCGATATAGCCTCTATAATCCTCGACGTTTAAAGAAATCATAGATACTTTGAGATCGGAATTTAAACCCAGCATCTTTGAGCTTGCGAGATGTTACACATGCTCCTTGGGTTATAACATCGCTGGATTGCCCATACAAAATACGGAGTAAGATTGCAGGAATAGGCAGAACGATGCGGATGTTGTAGCGTTTGCGTGCTGCCTTGATAAAATCTCGTTGGAGGGTGAAGTGTGGGGATACGATATTTATTACCCCCTCCATCTCGTTGTTTTCGATGATGAAATTCATAGCACGTACCAGATCCTCTCTGTCGACCCATGTGATTGGTTTCTCGGGAGCACCGATACGAGTTAAGAATCCAAATTCTTTGGTTGCAACAATTTGGGGAAGAGAGCCATCTGTGTGGCTAAATACCACACCAAAACGTGTGACTACAAGTCTCGATCTATTGTTTAGTTTACGTGCTTCAGCCTCCCAAAGTCGGCAAACATAGGAGAGAAATGTGTAATTCTCGACTCTGCTAGATTCATCGTAGCACCCCACCGAAGGGTAATATCCGACAGCGGAGGCGGAAATTAATGTCTTAGGTGACGAACAGTGGTTTATGGCATTAACTATTTTGCGAGTGGTGATAATACGACTTTCGAGTATTGACTCCTTATTTTTTTGATTCCAACGAATATTGATGGGTGTGCCCGCAAGGTTTATCACCACATCGACCTCTTCGATAATTGATCTTAGGGGTAGTGGTGATTCATGAGCGAATAGCTCTCTGCCCAAGGGTGTTATGGTGTGTCCCCGGTCTGTAAGGTATCTTGATAATCTACTTCCGATGAAGCCTGTAGCTCCGCTAATTGCTATTTTCATGGAGCGGAGAGTTGCAATAATCGTGCTACATCATCACCTCACGTATGTTTTTTATGATAGACCAAACCAAAGCCTCTATCGCCTCCTCTGCAGCCCATGCATTGTGTGTCGAGCTCAAAAGGCGGTCGGGGTCGTTGAGGGTTAGTAGTTTTGATGATGGTTCGATTGGTTCATTGCGAAATACATCTATCGCTGCACCAGTTATAATGTTGTTGTTTAGAGCATCGGCGAGGGCATCTTCGTCAATGATACCACCACGTGATACATTTATAATTATAGCGCTGTGCTTCATTTGTGCAAATTCAGATGCTCCGATCAAACCCTTTGTTTGGTTGTTGAGAGGGGAGTGTAGAGATATTACATCTGCCCATGATAGTAGTTCTTTTAGAGATTTTTTCTCGTATAATTCATCTCGTGTCACCCCCGAAGTTGATGTGTATGCCACCTCGCAGCCAAAGGCTATCGCCAATCTAGCCACCTCTCGTCCTATATTTCCGAGTCCTATAATACCCCATTTTTTGCCGTGAAGTTGATGTATGGGGCGGTCGAAAATAAAAAGTTTCTCGGAGCGTGAGTAGTTGCCACTCTTGAAATATCTATCAAAATATGACACTTGTCGATATAGTGCCAAAGCTGAGGAGAGTGTCGCCTCAGCTACCGAATGGGTGGAGTATCCCACAGCATTACGCACCTCGATGCCAAATTTTAGGGCAGCATCCAGATCGATATTATTCATACCTGTTGCCGCCACACATATCAATTTCAGATGTGGTAGTTGCGAGATGATCTCTTCATCTAACACCACTTTGTTTGATATTATCACCTCTGCGTCTGCGGCTCTTTCAACAACCTCTTTTGCGGTAGCTGTAAGTTCGTAGCCTCTGTATTCGCCTAATGATTGTAGCTCTGTGAGGTCGCATGAGCTGATTGAATATTGATCTAAAAATACTATTTTCATCACTTTACATCTATTCGTTTACATATTGTGCGATAGTCGCAATATTTGCATGTATTCTCTACATCTTTGCATTGCCTAAATGGTATATCTAGGTCGAATAATTCATTGAGTGTTAGTTTTATATGCTTCTCGAAAGAGTCGCTAACATCGGAGTATGATAATATCTCTTTTCGCTCTTTATTAGAACAATCAACAATGTATGGTGAGTAGTTAGGGGTGTTTATCGAGCGTACATAATATAGCGCAGGAGTAATTCTCACCCCTTTATTTTTGTAGCTTAGCATCATCGAATATAGAAGTGTCTGTATGATGTTCGACATCCTCTCCTTGCCCGTACCCTCAAAAAGTGATTCTATACCCTTGAAATCGAGGTGAGCACTACCACTTTTGTAGTCAACAACTCTTAGTGACCCATCCTCCATACAATCCATACGATCTAATATACCGTTGAATCGCATTCGTTTTCCACTATCCAACAAAAGGTCATAAGTCGCTTCGCACTCCAAATCTTTGATTATGAAGTTTTTTTTCGATAGATCGTAAGTGACAATTCCATCACGTATATATTTGCACACGATCTCTTTGATTAACAATATATTACCAGAGTAATCTTCGCTGCGAGCTCCTCTCTTTTGGAGGTAGTTGTCGTTTATCGCCATCTCGACGATTTTTTCAACTCTATCCCCCTCCATTGCCTTGCGCAGAGGGGTTGCAAAATCTACTTCACCTCGAAGAGGTTTGTATAGCTCTTGCATCGCTGCGTGGAGAATAGTACCAAACATTGGGGCATCAACCTCTTCGCTTAGTTCATCCTCCTCTCGTATGCGAGCCAGCGAGTAGAAATAGAATCTTAAGGGGCATGCTATATAGCGATATAGAGCTGTAGGGGAGAGTATCGTGGGGTTAAGCTCATCGGTAAAACGAGATAGCTGCTCCGCAACACGTCCCACCTTTGCGATCTCGATATTTTCACTCTCAATCATATTAACATCGACACCTACGGAGCTGCGCTTGAGACAAAAAGGTGATTCATAATCAAGTTGATAGATATATCTGCTAGCCTCTCCCGAGCTCTTGTCGTCGGCATGAGAACTATATACTAACCATACATTTTCGCTGCGTTGTAGAAGTCGATAAAAGTAGTAGGCATATACTCCTTCGTGGTGCTCAGGAGTTGGAAGTCCATATGCTGAACGTAGATTATAGGGTACGAATGAAGGTTGCGAGATATGGTTTCCGGGGAAGTTATCGTCGCTCATCGAGAGAATTATGACGTTGCGAAAATCTAGGTTTCGAGTCTCCAATATTCCCATCACCTGTATCCCCTCTAGCGGCTCTCCCTCGAATGGAATTCTCAGGGTTTGGATGTGTCGTCTAAGCAGTGATATGTATATGGATGTCGACATCTCGATTTCGCAATCCATAATTGAGTTATGTAGGGTTGTGATGTGTGATGAGATGTAGTTCAAAAACTCATCTCGTTGATTTTGGTCATCTCCGGAGTAGGGTAGAGACTCCACCGCAGAGATTGTATCTGTCAAATATTTAGACATATCGAACCAATTATTATAACAGCTAAAAATTGTTCGAAGGATCTCATTGCACGCTAAAAATTCTCGATCAACCATAATCATACGTCTTTTAGAGATCTCTTTTTTGAGTTGGTCGATTAGCTTTGTGTCAAGGCTCGATATGTATGGATGAGATAGGATACCCACGACATCTATGTGATAGAATTGTTGCGTGTTCCCCTTTGTTGTTTTGCTATGGTGTTGAAGTTCTATGAGTCGCTCGATAAATGAATATGCTAAACTTTCACGTAGCGGATAACCCATAGTGACATTAACTTTGCCCACATCCTCGGGGAGTGAGTATAGAAGAGGCAGCAGAAGGTTTTCGTTGGTGAGAACAATTGCTGTGTTTTTATCTATCTTTTGTCCGGAGCGTTGTATCTGTTCGATGATGTTTGATACGTACTTGCATTGTAGAATATTTGATGCTGCACCCACCACCTCAATCTCTTTGGGGATGGATTCCATATTGTTATGGGTAATAGTGTCGGGGGCGGGGAAACGAGCTACATTTTCTCGAATAAATAGCCCCGCCTCCTGTTCATCTTGGAGTTTATAGTAGTCGTCATAGTCCCAAAACATCTCGACTGAAGAGGAGTTTTTGAGCTCCGTAAGTAAAAGTTTTTCACACTCGCTCAGTGCATTGAATCCAACTACGGCATACTCTCCAGAGCCTTCGAAACTATACTCTTCTGATTGAAGGCGAACAACAGCATGGCGATGTATCATTCCCGTGTATGCGATTCCGAGCTCTTCGAGACGATTGTGAAAAGCGTGGTAAATTGGGGCGAGAGATCTCCAAATTTTTAGGAATCGACGTTTCTCCTCGCTTAAGTCTGCCTCCTCGCCTAACGAACTCCAGAACGATACGATCTTTAGCTGTTCGGGGGTTAGATATGATATATCAGCCTCCAACTCCTTGATATCAGACACGTTACGAAATAACATATCAGCATCTATCAAATATTTGTCGATCATATCGAAATCCGCTAAAAGGATCTCGCCCCAGAAATAAAATTTGTCGAAAGACTCATTGTGGTGAGTAGAGTATATCTTGTAAAGTTCGGCAATCAATCTCACTCGATCTCCCACTTCGCACCCCGCCGCTTTGGACATCATATCATCCATAGATACCCATCTGGGTTGCCATACGGGGCGTTTTGTGATGCGAGAAAGGGCATCTACAAAGAATAGCCTCGCACGGCGAGAGGGGAATATAATCTTGAGTTTCGATATGTTATCACCGTGTTTGGTGTATAGGTGTGAGGCTACCTCCTCTAAAAAACTTGCCATAATTCTAAATTTATAATGCAAGGTACGACTTTTTCCCGAAAATCATTGAATATTTTACTATCTTTGTTACAAAGACAAATCAAAAGTGAGAGCACAAATATTCAACGCTAGCGCAGGATCGGGAAAAACCTACCGCTTGGCATACAAATATGTCAGAGATGTTATCAATGAACCTCTTCAATATCGTCATATCCTCGCCGTGACATTTACAAATAAAGCGACCGAGGAGATGAAATCTCGAATTTTGAGAGAGATTGACACATTGGCATCTGGGTCGATGAGCCCATATATGGATGAGTTGTGCACAGAGTTACAACTATCACAGGAGATTATTCGTCATCGTGCAAAAAAGGCTAGAGGGTATATCCTCCACGACTATTCTCGATTTACGGTACTCACAATAGATACATTCTTTCAGCGTATTCTACGAGGTTTTATTCAAGAGCTAGGTCTGGATCTAAACTACAATATCGAGATTGAGTCATCGTCAATATTAGATCAGAGTGCCGATAGTTTAATCGAGCAGATCACCACGGATGATGATCTGCGACAGTGGTTGTTAGAGTTTATCCAAGAGCGTGTTGACGATGGCAAGAGGTGGGATATTCATGATGGTATATTGTCGTTGAGTCGAGAGTTGTTGTGTGAAGCAAATCGAGACACTCTTTCAAAATCACTCTCCAAGACAAAGATCAAAGATATTGTATCATCAGCTGTGGAGCGTAGCAAAAAGAGCAAAGAGGAGTATGCAAGTCTTGGAAAAAGAGCGTTGGAGATAATTAGCAATGCTGGATGCACCCCTTCGGATTTCGCAGGAAAAAGTAGAAGTTTCGCATACCACTTCGAACGGGTCGCCAAGGGGGAGACGAAAGCTCCCACGCAAACAATTCGGAACATGAGCGAAACGACAACAGGGTGGTGTGCAAAAGGGTCACCGGCGGTGTCGATTGTCGGGGTGTTGCAACCTATTTTGAGCGAGTTGGTTGGTTGGTATGATCGGGATATAAAGTTGTGGAATACAGCAAATTTGGTGAGGGAAAATTATCGAAGTTTTGCCCTGCTCAATGATCTTTATCAACGTGTCAAGGCGATATGTGACCAACAAGGTATGATGCTACTCTCCGAGACAAAACTAATCCTTTCGGAGTTTATAAAGGGTAACGATGCCCCATTTATTTACGAAAAGACGGGAAATCGTTACGAGCGATTTATGATAGATGAGTTTCAAGATACATCGCACAAGGAGTGGCAAAATTTCTTGCCGCTGCTTCAAAACTCAATGTCGCAAAGTGAAGATAGCACGGTGTTGATAGTGGGAGATATCAAACAATCAATATATAGATGGCGAGGTGGTGATTGGCGTATTCTCCACTCCGAGGCTCTCGATGCATTGGGGAGGGAGAGTACGGAGGTTATCACGCTGCAAGACAATTTTAGAAGTCTGCCGTTGGTTGTGGAGTTCAATAATAGCATCATAGAGGAGGTTGTAGAGAGTGAAAACAACCATCTTAATGGGTTGATTGAGGAGGCAAAATCTCGTGGCATAACACAGCAGTGTTACATAGAACTTAAAGATATGCTCCGTGACGCTTATGATTGCCATGCGCAAAATCCACGCAAAAAAAATGAGGCTCAGGGGTTTGTTCAGGTGTCGACATATACGCATACACCTCCACTTATAGAGACTATCCAAGAGGTGTTGGATAGAGGTTTTTCACCGTCGGACATAATGATTCTCAATCGTTCTAACACCGATGGAGTGAAGGTTGCGAATATGTTGCTCGAATTCAAGGAGCAGAATGAAGATCCTCGATACCGGTTCGACATCATGACGCAGGAGGCTCTTATTGTGGGAAATTCGCCGGTGAGTTGTTTTATTGTGGCGAATATGAAACTAGCACTCAATGAGGGAGATATGACTCAACTTGCCATATACAACCATTTTTTGGGAAGTAACCATTTTGACCAACCTCTCGATGAAGAGGCGTTGGAGATGTTGAGAGTTATGCGGTTGAAATCCTTGGAGGAGGTTTTCGAGCAGATTGTGATGTATCACCACTTAGATCAGAACAAAGATAATATCGCATATCTACAAGCCATACATGAGCAACTAATATCGTATAGTGCCACACGCATTGGCGATATTGCGCTGTTCGTTAAGTGGTGGGAGGAACAAGGGTTCAAAAAATCACTCAGCGTGGAGAGAAGCGAATCGGCAATCGAGATCACAACGATCCATAAGGCTAAGGGATTGGAAAAGAGGGTGGTGATAATTCCATATTGCAACTGGTCTCTAAACCCAAAATCGTCGGGAGATGTAGCAAATATAGTTTGGGCAGAGGGTGACGAGGAGGTCGAAGAGCTGGGGAGGTTTCCCGTGAGGTTTAAATCTGCAATGGGGGAGTCACGCTTTTCGCAGGAGTATTATCGAGAGATGGTGTATTCGCATATAGATAATGTGAATCTTCTATATGTGGCTCTTACACGTGCAGTGGAGTCGCTATATATCTTTGTGCCACATAGTTACGAGAAGAGTAAAACGATAGAGCCCAAATACACAAAAATTGGAGACGTGTTACTCGCTCCGTTGGATTCGGGGGGTGACGAGGTGACTATTGGAGCATCGTTGCAAGGTGTGATTACAGATTATGGAGAGTCTAAAACAATAACATTTGGTGAGCCATCTCCACCTATAACTAAGGGTGAAGGTGACCAGGGGGTAAAGCTCCATATTATGGATAGATACCCCACATCAAAGTGTGATTTGCGGTTGCGACTACCCTCGGCTCGATACACAGAGGATAGTGAAGGTGTGGTAGACCCACGCCATATTGGAATATTGATGCACAAAACTTTTGAAGAGGCTACATCTAGAGAGGATATTTTCGAGAGACTAGATGTCATGCGACTAAATGGACACATAAGTTCTTCGGAGTATAATACATTGACGGAGGGTATCGAAAAGGTATTGAATGATCCACTCGTAGAGGGGTGGTTCTCGGGAGAGTGGGATGATGTGCGCAACGAAAATGATATTATAATGGTTCAAACCAGTGAGGTGCGTCGCCCCGATAGGGTGATGATTCGAGGTGATAGAGCAGTCGTAGTAGATTATAAATTTGGAGAGGGGAGACCCTCCTCGCACCAAAGGCAGGTTCGAGGATATATGAAACTTCTACTGGAGATGGGATACAACTCTGTTGAGGGGTATGTGTGGTACATCAAAAGTGGTGATATAGTGAGAGTGTAGTGTGGCGTAGTTTTTGTAATATTAAAACCAATTTACAAACACATAAAACTATTTTAAAATGAAAAGTTTAAAGGGAACACTTACAGAGCAGAATCTGCTCAAAGCCTTCGCTGGCGAGGGTCAAGCACGAAATCGTTATACCTACTTTGCAAGCGTAGCAAAAAAGGAGGGGTATGAGCAAATTGCAGCTATATTCCTCGAAACAGCCGATCAAGAGAAGGAGCACGCTAAGAGATTTTTTAAGTATCTCGAAGATGGACAAGAGGTAACCATCACAGCATCATTTCCTGCGGGTGTGATACGTACCACTCCCGAAAACTTGATGGCTTCGGCCGAGGGCGAGCATGAAGAGGGTGAGGTGTTGTACCCCGAGTTTGCGGATATCGCAGAGGAGGAGGGATTTCCCGAGATTGCCGAGACTTTCCGTCAAGTGTGTATCGCAGAGAAGGAGCATGAAAGACGCTATTTCTTGTTGCTCGCTCGTATCGGAGCAGGTGATTTCTTTAAGCGTGAGGAGCATGTGGTATGGCAATGTCGCAACTGTGGATATGTCACCGATCTAACGACTGATGCTCCAGATCTATGCCCTGCATGCAAACACCCTAAAGCTCATTTTGAACCTCGTCGTGAGAATTATTAGAATCTGTTTAAGAATCTGTTTAAGTTTTTCTCGCTATAATTGCTAAAGTTTTATATAATCATGAGACTATTCCATGTTGAAATGGATCATACCATTTTGCGGAGATAGTCTCATGATTTTTTAACGACTCATTCTATGCGCATTAACGAGAGCGGCTAATTTCATTATTAAGTAGTGTAAAATAATTATTGGTGTGTTTTTGATAGTGCTATTGAAGATGAGATTTTTTGCTATTGAATTGAAAATATAGTGGTTCTACATTGAGATTTAATAGTGAAA
>JAWXSU010000043.1:0-11555 GCA_044434245.1 Rikenellaceae bacterium
GGACGATCATCCCCAAGGTTCAAAATTGCAGCTCGTAGCTCTGCTGTTGGGTTGTGTGAGCTGCTCTCGATGAGGGTGAATTGATCGTTTAGTTCGGTGTGTATCACCGGAGTTGTGATCTTTGATCGACGACGATACTCCGTGGCGAAGTAGCGTGACTCATCCTCCACGTGAAACTCCCCCTCTCTGTGAGAGAAGTGCTCCACGAGCCTCCGTGCCACAGGCACCTCATCCTCGGGGGGCTCTGTAAGTGATACTCTTAGTGTGTCGCCGATTCCATCTCCCAAAAGAGCTCCGATTCCGACAGCACTTTTGATGCGTCCCTCGATATCGTTTCCCGCCTCTGTGACCCCCAAGTGTATCGGGTAGCTCATATCTTCACTATCCATTGTCTCGCACAACATTCGATAGGCGTACAACATAACCCTCGTATTGCTAGACTTCATAGATACCACAACATCGTCAAAACAGAACGCTTTGCATCTTCTCAAAAACTCCATTGCCGCCTCGACCATCCCTTGTGGCGTGTCACCATACTTATCGAATATCCTCTTCGACAAAGATCCATGGTTAACCCCCACACGCAACGCCACACCACGTGTGCGACACTGTGCCATAAGCTCCTCGAAATCATCACCTTCAAAGCGATAGTTTCCCGGATTTATACGCACCTTATCCACCGACTCAGCGGCGATTCTCGCCACCTCGGGCGTGAAGTGAATATCTGCCACTATAGCTGCTCGACTACCCTTGCTGCGCAATGTGGCCACAATATCTTTGAGATTTTCACCCTCCTTTCGACCCTGTGCCGTAAGGCGTACAATGGGTGCTCCCGCAGATTCAATTTTGAGTATTTGCTCGACACTCGACTGCGTGTGGGAGGTGTCAGTATTGGTCATAGATTGCACTGCAATAGGGTGGTTGCCACCAATATAGATATCGCCGATCTTCACCTCGTGGCTTCTGCGGCGTGTAAATTTTGTTAGGTTCATCGACTCTACAATTTTATCTCGATTGAGGCTCCGCCCCACTGATTGACTTTGTGTGTTGTGTTGTAAACAACCTCCGAATCTTTGGATATTTTGACCTCCAGATCAAACGCTGGCGACATTGACACCTCTCGACCCAGAGGTAGTGTATGTGCTACAAGGTAGACAATAACCCGAATATGATCCGCCGCTGCCGCCTCTAAGTTCACACGTCGGGGCAGCTTATACCCTGCAGGTTCTCCTTCGATGGGTGTTTCGATCTGCGATATTATATCCTCTGTGGAGACCACATATAACTCTGCATTTTCGGGCGAGGGAGAGTACCCACCACACATCACAATGGTGTTATACCGCCACAACTGCTCATAAGAGTTCTCGACCTCGATCAGATACATACTTAAGCCTCTTGATTAAAATATTTCCACTGAAAGATTAGCAGATAGATCACCGCAACCGATATATAGCTATCCGCCAAATTGAATATCGCCCCAAAGAAATAGTTGTTTGAGTCGACCAAAAATGACAAAAATCCCGGTATGCCATTCCACTGAAACAGCGGAAAATAGAACATATCAACCACACGTCCCATCATAAATGCAGCATACCCTTCACCCCCAAACTCCGCAACACTCAATGGTGTCGAAGCTGAGAATATAAGCCCATATATCGCACTATCGATAAGGTTTCCCACCGCACCGGCAAATACCATCGCCATCGCTATGACCACCCCTTTGGGAGCGTTGCGTTTGATGAGATAGTATATGTAGTACGCCAATGCACATATCATGCAGACTCTAAATCCGCTGAGTAGCATCTTGCCCCAATCTACCTCTCCGCCCGAAGAGATCTGCATTCCGAACGCAGCACCATTGTTCTCCACGAAACGGAGCTGAAACCAATCGGGAAAGAGGATAATCGACTCTCCGATACGCATTGTGGTTTTGATTATAACCTTAAGAGTTTGATCTAAAAGGAGAAGGACTCCTACGAGGATCGATATGTTTCGTAATTTCATTTGGACAAAGGTAGTTAATTTTAATTAGAAAATCAACTATTCCATATCTCGCACACGCACCTCGCACACACCCTTCAACCCCTCGACTAAAGCGTCGATATCGGTTACGGAGTCTCCACCACCGTAGTGGTAGGGGTAGAATATTTGTGGGCGGATAGCCTTCACAGCATCAATCGCTTGATCTACAGTCATTGTGTAGGGTTGGTTCACGGGCAAAAAGGCGATATCTACACCTGTCACACTCTTCACCTCGGGGGTATTTTCGGTGTCGCCAGCGATATATATTCGAGTGCCGCACAGAGTCAAAATATATCCACAATCCTCCCTCTCTTTGGGGTGGAATTGGAGATGCCCGGGGGTGGTGTTATATGCTGCGACACCCTCAATTTTGACCCCATCTATAGGTTTAACTTCGGAGCCATGCGACATCATCAACACCTCACGCTCCAAAATATTAGCAGATGTTTTGTCGCAAATTATCGGCATATCGACACTCTTCACCGCATCAATAGCTTCGACATCGAGATGATCGTAGTGGCTGTGTGTAATGAGTATGAGATCCGCTTTAGGCAGAGTCTCGTATGGTGCATACTCACTCACGGGATCAACATATATTATATGGTGTGGGGTCGAAATTGCAAACGATGCGTGGTGAAAAAATATAAAATCTATCTGCTCGCCATTCGCTGCTGTGATAGTATCAACCCTGAACCCCTCCATAGAGTCGATACTGGCTCTAAATTTTGACATAATTTTAAGTGTTTTAGTGTGTGGTATATCTCCACCACAAAAGCAAATATAGTACAAAATTTCAAAGTTTTGAATCTTTTGTAACAAAAAGAGATGAAAAAACCCCTTTTTTAGAGCATTAATATCATTTTTAGACACTTTTAACAACCCCGTAACAACCTGTAAACCTCGCTGTAATTTTCGCACCATATCTTTGCCGCTGTAAAGCAAACACAATTAAATAAATTATGAGAAGTAAATTTTTACAATTCGCCGTTATGGCATTCGTGGCACTCTTCGCCACAACATTTGTAACCGTGGCAGCAGAGGCACAAGCAGAGGCACAAGCAGAGGCACAGGTGAGTATCATCCGCGGTCGTGTTCTCGACACAGACAAAAATGTATTGGCTGGAGCTGTTGTCTACATCGAGGATTTGAAGGTTGGTGCAGTGAGTGATGCCGAGGGTTACTACATCCTCACCGATGTTGCTCCGGGTGAGCACAAGATGGTTGTGACATATATCGGTTACGATGATTTCACAACTCAAATCACATCTCTTGCAGCAAAGACATCTGTACAAAATGTCGAGATGGCGGGTGGTGTCGCTTTGGGTGCAGTAGAGGTTAAGAGTGTTATGCAGGGTCAGCACCGTGCTATCAATACTCAAAAAAATGCACTTCAAATGGTGGATGTGGTCTCTGCGGATCAAGCTGGCAAATACCCAGATGCAAATATCGGTGATGCGCTAAAACGTATCTCGGGAATCAATGTTCAATACGACCAAGGTGAGGCTCGTTTCGGACAGGTGCGTGGTACGCCAGCAGATATGAGCTCTGTGACATTGAACGGAAACCGTGTCCCTTCGGCCGAAGGTGAGACTCGTGCCGTACAGTTGGATCTTATCCCAACCGACATGATCCAAACAATCGAGGTTAACAAGGTGGTGACTCCCGATATGGATGCCGATGCGATTGGTGGCTCGGTAAACCTTATCACAAAGAACTCTCCATCGAAGCGTGTTATCTCTGCAACTTTGGGTACGGGATACAATATGATCTCTGGAAAACCTCAACTAAACGTTGGTGCAACGTATGGAGATAAGCTCAACGACAAGTTCGGATTTATGGTCTCGGCATCGTACCAAAACAACCCAATAGGTTCCGACAATACTGAGTTTGAGTGGAGTGCAGATGACGATGGCAACGACTACGTAAAGGAGATGCAGATTCGTCAATATTACCTACAACGTGAGCGTCAAAGCTACTCTGCATCGCTTGACTATCACATCAACCCTAACCATAAACTTGATTTCAAGGCTCTTTACAACCGTCGTAGCGACTGGGAGAACCGCTACAAAACAAAGGTTAAGATGGCGGATGATGGCGAGATCAAAGAGGTTGGCATCGAGACTAAGGGTGGTACAGCGGATCAAAAATATGGTCGCTTGGAGTTGCAACAAACTCTCGACTTCTCGTTGGGGGGTGAGCACTTGTTCGGAAAGTTGATGATGGATTGGGGTGCTACATATTCGCAAGCATCGGAGCTTCGTCCTAACGAGCGTTACATTGCTTACGCGGCAGAGAATGAGTATGATGACGAAGATTACTACATCGGTACTGCATCTATGGATTACAGCGACAAGCGTCAACCCGTAATTACAAACGGTGCTGCTGTTGCAACACTTGACGCAATCTCTGATTATGACAGCTTTGGTCTCGATGAGTTTTCTGAGCAACAACAGACAATCAAGGAGCACAACTACAACGGAAAGGTTAATTTCCAATACGCTTTCTCTCAAGGCGACTACGCTTCAACGCTTAAGTTCGGAGCTAAGGTTTCGCACAAAACTAAGATGGTAGATATCGAAAAAACAGAGTACAAAAAGGTTGTAGATAGCGGTTTCGACGCTGCGGCATTCTCTTCGACAACAGTTGTTGACCGCAAAGGATTTACTCAAGGCGATGCTTACAACTTCGGTCGCACATTTATCACTCGTGAGTTCTTGGGCAACTACTACCTAAGTAAAATGAATGGTGTGGTAGATTACTCGGAGTCGGCAGGTAACTACGACGCTTCGGAGAGTGTTACAGCAGCCTATCTTCGTTTGGATCAAAAGTTGGGTAACACACTCGATTTGATGGTGGGACTTCGTATGGAGAACACTGCTGTGGAGTATAGCGGTTTCCAATACGATGAGGATCTAAACACTTTGACACCTACCGACAAAGCGACAAACTCGGATACTAAGTTCCTCCCATCGGTGATGTTGAAGTGGGATGCATCGAAAGATTTTAAGCTACGTGCATCGTTCACGAACACTCTTGCTCGTCCTAAATATTCGGATCTTGTAAACAAAGTCGAGATTGATGAGGATGATAACGTAACATTGGGTAACCCAGATCTTAAATCTTCTATCTCATACAACTATGACCTTAGTGCAGATTACTACTTCGAGTCACTCGGTTTGGTACGTGCTGGAGTATTTGCTAAATCTATCAAAGATTTCATCGTAGACCAAAAGAGTGACGAGGATTACTTCGGAACGGGTGATGTTGAGGTTACAAAGCCTGTGAATGGTGGTAACGCTATTATGATGGGTGCAGAGATGAGCCTTAGCCGTGACTTCTCGTTCATCGCACCAGCTCTAAAATGCATGGGATTCAGCGGAACATACACATACACTCACTCGAAGATTACGAAGTTTAACCTTGAGGATCGTGATGGCGAGGATCTTCCATTGCCAGGTAGCCCAGAGCACACCGCAAATGCGTCGATATATTTCCAAAAATGGGGTCTTACGGCACGTGTTTCGTATAACTACGCTTCGGCTTTCATCGACGAGTTGGATAGTTCGGCTTACGACGACATCTACTACGACAAGGTTAACTACATGGATTTGAACCTTAACTACACATTCTTGAAGAATTATAGCATCTATGCCGATGTCACAAACCTGCTAAACAACCCTCTACGTTACTACCAAGGAGACTCGGAGCGTACATACCAATCCGAATATTATGGTCAACGTTTCAATATTGGTTTCAAGGTTAACTTCTAGTCGTTAAGATTCTAAGATAATTATTTTACCCTACTTATATTTTCAATTCAATAGCAAAAAATCTCATCTCCAATAGTACTCTTAAAAACACACCAATAATTATTTTACCCTACTTAATAGTGAAAAATATTGCTACAAGAGTGCTATTAAAAATATGGCAATAATTGTTTTACACTACTTACACATTTTTAATCAACCCAATTTTATGAAAAGATTCTTTCTTACCCTTGTGGCTATTGTGGCTTTAGTTTCACAGAGCTCAGCTCAACAGACCATTTACCCTACACCTCACGATTATGCCGAAAATCGTTTTAACTTCTACGTCATATCCGATTCGGGACGCAATGGATATTACGAACAAAAATCGTGTGCCGAGACGATGGGTGTAATGGCGGAGTCTATCGGACCTGAGTTCATCGCTGCCGCAGGTGACACTCACCACTTTATGGGTGTCGAGAGTACTACAGATCCTCTTTGGATAACAAACTACGAGGCTGTATATTCGCACCCGGAGCTGATGATTCCATGGTATGCCGTATGTGGAAACCATGAGTATCGTGGTAACACACAAGCCAATATCGACTACTCCGCAATTAGCCGCCGTTGGCAGATGCCATCGAAATATTACTCTAAGCTCTTCGAGGAGGATGGTGTGTCGCTGTTGGTGCTCTTTATCGACACCCCTCCTTTGATCGATAAATATCGTAACGATACGGAGAAATACCCCGACGCAGCGCAAGAGGATATGCAGGCTCAGCTAAAGTGGATTGAGAAGAGTCTTGGTGAGTCGACCGCAGATTGGAAAATCGTTATAGGTCACCACCCTATATATGCACAAACACCCAAAAGCAAATCCGAGCGCACCAACATGCAGGAGCGTGTTGATCCTATTCTTCGCAAATATGGCGTCGATGCCTATGTGAGTGGACATATCCATAACTTCCAACACATACGCATGGAGGGTAGCGAAATTGATTACATCCAAAATAGTGCAGCATCTCTCGCTCGCGAAGTATCTGCTGTTGAGGGTACGCTGTTCTGCTCTCCAGAGGAGGGATTCTCGATATTCTCGCTCGATGCTAAATCCCTATTGGTGCACTTTGTTGACAAAAACGGTCGATTTATACACACCATCGAGAGGTTGAAAAGGTAGCTCATCGAAAATAGGGCATAGTTTTTGATCTTTTATGAGAAACTTTAAATCTTATAAACTATGAAAAAGTACAAATGTACAGTGTGTCAACACATCTATGACCCTAAGGAGGGGGACCCCGAAAATTTTGTAAATCCTAACACCCCCTTCGAGGAGCTCCCCGAAGGTTGGCGTTGTCCGATATGTGGTGAGTCGAAGTGGGCATTCGAGGTTATGGATGATGAAAAATAGGTTGAGACATGTCACAAATCACAATAAAACCACTACCATATGCTTATGATGCCCTCGAAGGGGTGATCTCGGCAGAGACTCTCACGTTTCACCACGACAAACATTATGTTGGATATGTCAATAAACTTCGAGAATTGATTGTCGATACGCCATTTGAAAAAATGGGGGTCTCAGAGATTATGATGCGTGCGGGAGGCGCAATATTCAATAACGCAGCGCAGGTTGTAAATCATGAATTCTACTTCGAGCAGCTATCATATCAACCTCAAAGTGAGCCCTCTGGGGTGCTTCTAGACTCCATCGTTGCCAAGTTCGGCAGCGTGGATAGACTCAAAGAGCGTATGCATAACTGTGCAATATCTCTGTTCGGATCTGGATGGGTGTGGCTCGTTGTAGATGAAAAGGGAATCCTCTCGATCGTGAACGAAGGAAATGGCGGAAACCCAATGATCCATGGCTCAAAGCCACTCCTTACAATAGATGTATGGGAGCATGCCTACTATATCGACTATCGAAATAATCGATCCGAAGCGGTCGATATGTTTTGGAACGCTGTGGATTGGGCTGTGATAGAGAATCGTTACATCAGCTGAGTGTAGATGATGAGGGGGAAAAGAAAAGAGAGGTGGCTAATATAGAATTAGTCACCTCTCAACGTTTTGAGTATCCACTCTCCCTTACTCAGGTTGGATGCACTCTGTAGGGCAAACGCCAGCGCAAGCACCACAATCGATACAAGCTGAAGCGTCGATAACATAAAGATCCCCTGCAGAGATAGCCTCTACTGGACACTCATCGATACAAGTACCACAAGCGATACAAGCGTCAGAAATTTTGTAAGCCATTTTCGTAAAATTTAAAATGTTAATAATTGTCTTTGTTTACAAAACACGGGAGCCACCCATGTCAATGACAAAGTTAATAATTTTTATTTAATAATATCAAATCCAGTGTAAGGAATTAACACCTCAGGTATGCGAATACCCTCTTCTGTCTGGAAATTTTCCAACAAAGCGGCTACGATACGAGGTAGTGCCAATGATGAACCATTCAAAGTGTGTGCCAACTGGCTCTTTTTGTTGCTATCTTTATATCTCAGCTTTAGGCGATTTGCTTGGAATGACTCAAAGTTCGATACCGAAGATACCTCCAACCATCTCTGTTGAGCTGCGGAGTATACTTCGAAGTCATAAGTCAAAGCTGATGTGAAGGACATATCACCACCGCAAAGGCGCAATATACGATATGGCAAACCGAGCTCCTTGATTATCGACTCCACGTGAGCAACCATTCCATCCAACGCCTCATATGATTTTTCGGGGAGGGCGAGTTGCACAATCTCCACCTTGTCGAATTGGTGCAATCTATTGAGACCACGCACATCCTTACCATACGATCCAGCCTCACGTCTGAAACATGGTGTGTAGGCGGTAACCTTCACCGGGAAATCCTTCTCGTCGAGGATCACATCACGGAAAATATTTGTCACAGGAACCTCAGCTGTGGGTACTAGATATAGGTTATCCACGCTGCAGTGATACATCTGTCCCTCTTTGTCGGGAAGTTGTCCGGTACCAAATCCCGAAGCCTCATTAACAACGATTGGAGGCTCAACCTCCATATATCCTGCTGCGGTGTTGCGGTCGAGGAAGTAGTTAATAAGTGCACGTTGCAATCTTGCACCCTTACCTTTATATACGGGGAATCCAGCACCTGTAAGTTTCACTCCCAAATCGAAATCTATGATGTCGTATTTCGATGTTAACTCCCAGTGTGGCAGTGCGTTTTGAGGTAGCGCCGACATGTCGTCGCAACACTTTACCACCTCATTATCTTCGGCATGTTTACCCTCAGGCACGATATCGGCAGGGAAGTTTGGCAGCAATACGATTTGAGCTTGGAGCTGATCGGCAACCTCTTTAGCTTCCACAGAGAGCTCCGCAGATTTTTGTTTAAGAGCTGCAACCTCAGCCTTCTTCGCCTCAGCCTCCTCTTTGAGTCCTTTTCCCATGAGTGACCCGATCTGCTTTGCAGCTTGGTTCTGCTCCGATAGGCAGTTATCTAGTTGTGTTTGGATTGCTTTGCGGCGATCGTCGAGAGCCTCGATCTGATCTATGATAGGTGCAGCATCGACACCCTTTTTTGCAAGACGACTCTGAGCTAGTGCACGGTCGTCACGTAGTTGTTTAAGCGTTAACATAGTTATGTTATAGTTATCTTAACTTTATTAGTTATAGAGGCAAAGGTAGGAAAATAATTTGATTTATTGAATAATAGAGTATTAATAGGAGTGGAAAAATGAAATTTTCTCCATTTTTTAATTACCTTTGTGGGTAAAATTATTGAAAACCAATCACTATGGCTACCGAAAAATTTAGACTTCACGAAGTCTTAGACTCTCGTGCGCACAAAGAGTTCTTGGATCTACCCAAACGCCTATACAAGGGTAATCGTAACTGGGTGTGTCCACTAGATGAGACTATTACAAAAATTTTTGACCCCAATCATAACAACCTTTTCAATGGCGGTGATGCGTGCCGATGGATCGTTTACGATGCCGAAAATGTTGTTGTGGGTCGTATCGCAGCATTCTACAACCAAGAGAAGGCCGCTCTCGAAGATCAACCTACGGGAGGTTGTGGATTCTTCGAGGTGATCGAAAATCAAGAGGTGGCAAATATGCTCTTCGATGTCGCTCGTGAGTGGCTCACACAACGAGGTATGGAGGCGATGGATGGTCCTATAAACTTCGGGCAGAGAGACTCTTGGTGGGGGGTGTTGGTTTCGGGATTTGAGTTTCAACCACTCTTCGAGAATCCATACAACTACGTATACTACAAAGATATGTTCGAAAACTACGGATTCAAAAACTATTTCAACCAAAATACATACCTTTGGAAGGTGCAGGATGATGATGTTAACAACTGGGTACACGAGCGAGCAAAACGTTTGGAGTTAACACCCGGATACTCATATGGCACAATAGATATGAATGAGTTGGATGAGGCGACAGAGAATTTTCGTATTATATATAACAAAGCGTGGGCTCTATTTTCGGGTGTGAAGCCGATGACCCCCGAAGAGGCAAAGGCGATGATGGCGATGTTGAAACCAATCATCGATCCCGATATCATCTTCTTCACATACTTCAACAACGAACCTATCGGATTCTTTATCATGGTGCCCGACCTTAATCGTATCATCGGTAAATTCAATGGTAAATTTGGACTATGGCAGAAGTTGCAACTTATGTGGGAGTTGAAGGTGACACGTAGTTGCGATAGAATCTTTGGAATCATCTTCGCAGTGTCGCCCGAGTATCGAGGCAAAGGTGTGGAGTCGGGAATGATGCAGGCGGTGTTGGATCAATATATCCGTACCCCACGTAACAAATACAAAACACTGGAGTTCGCATGGATGGGAGATTTCAACCCCGTGATGAACCGCATGGTGGAGCACTATGTGGGGGCAACAAAACATAAAATTCACACAACATATCGCTACCTCTTCGACCGTACAAAGGAGTTCAAACGATGCCCTCGAATCGGAATGAAGAGCAAAAGTGATGAGTAACACAATATAAATATAGATGCAAAAAAAGATTAAACTTTACGACCTGCACTTCGAGAAGATGATTGGATTCGAGGAGATTGACGCTGCGGTATCGAGAGTTGCGGAGCAGATAAATCGTGATTATGCCAATTCTGCGACACCTCCCATTTTGTTGAGCATCCTCAATGGATCTTTTATGTTCGCTAGCGACCTTTGCAAGAAGCTCGACTTCTGTCCTGAGATTGCATTTGTCAAATTGAGCTCCTACGAGGGAACGGGAAGCACGGGGAAGGTTAAGAACCTTATCGGAGTGAACTCTTCGATCGAAGGGAGGGATGTGATTATTGTGGAGGATATTGTCGATAGTGGCAATACTATTGTCCATATCGACAAGACAATTAAGGAGATGGGGGTTACTAGTGTGAGATATTGCTCACTCTTTCTTAAACCCGAAAGCTATACCAAAGATATAAAAATAGATTATGTTGCAATGCAAATAGGCAACGAATTTATCGTGGGATATGGTCTCGACTACAAAGAGTTGGGGCGTAACCTTCAAGATATATATGTAATTTGTGATGAGTAGAGATTTAGAGGTGTTGGATGGGGGGCGTATGCTACCCCTAGTGGAGGACTTTTATTCGATTCAAGGTGAGGGGTTTCACACTGGAAAGCCTGCATATTTTATCCGCTTGGGCGGGTGCGATGTGGGGTGTAGATGGTGCGATGCAAAGAATACGTGGAATCCCAAACTATACCCACCAGTTCCGATCGAACAAATCGTGGAGCGAGCAACGGCATGTGCCGCACAAGCGATCGTGATTACA
>JAWXSU010000044.1:0-11551 GCA_044434245.1 Rikenellaceae bacterium
CTCGCCTCACACAATTTGATAAGTGCCTCTTCGTCGGTGTAAGCCGCCACGATATGGTCGTCACACACCGCAAACGCAGGGGCATCCACCGCCGGATCGAGTGCTATCGTATATGCCCCCAGCCCCTTGGCTTGCTCTGCGATCATCAGCCCTAGCTGACCACCACCAATTATTCCAATTTTTGTCGCCATCTTTATAACTCTGCCGCTAAAACATCCGCTGTCTGCTTAGCACGGAAAGCGTCATACTTTTCAGCCAACGCCTCATCACCCAACGCCAATATCGACACCGCAATAAGTGCAGCATTTTTCGCACCATTTATCGCCGTGGTAGCCACCGGAACTCCAGCTGGCATCTGCACAATCGAAAGCAAAGAATCAAGACCATTGAGCGCACGTGACTTCACCGGAACTCCAACCACCGGAAGCGGAGTCATACTAGCCACCATACCAGGCAGGTGAGCTGCACCTCCAGCACCAGCGATAATAACTTCGATACCACGACTCTTGGCACTTTTGGCATACTCCACCAATAAATCGGGTGTACGGTGTGCACTCACCACCCTCTTTTCAAACGGTACTCCAAACTGCTCAAGACACTCCACCGCTGCCGACATCACATCGTAATCACTCGTAGAGCCCATAATAATTCCTACCTTCATGCTTTGCAAATTGTAAATTTATAAAAAAGTAAAAACCGCTATAACACAATTATGTCGTTATAACGGCTTATATATCCTCACACACTCTCCCCCAACAAAATAGCCTTGCCGACCCTATATTCATAGCTTGTATCTTCATAGCGAAAATGGGTAAAGTGATTTAACGACGCAAAGATAACATTTTTTTACGAAAATTCGCATAAAACCACCACTTTTAATGGTACATTTTTTACGCAAAATAACTACCTTTGCATCTAACAAAAAACATAAACTAATGGAACAACAGATAAACACCCTTCTGCGTAAGATCATACACCCCGAAACTGGTGTCGACATCATCTCGGGAGGTTTCGTCGAGGGGGTAGTGGCTACCCCACAAAAGATTGTCGTAACTCTCCGTTTCGGACGTGTTCGTGACCCCTTCGCCATCAAGATCAAAGGGCGCATCGAGGCGATGCTTAATGAACATTTTCACGACTTTTACGGAACTAAACTTGTGATGATTAAGGAGGCTGCACCTCAAAAAATAGTAACCCCCGAGAAGAAAACCACGACAACTGCCATAGCCAACATAATCGCTATAGCATCAGGAAAAGGTGGTGTCGGAAAATCAACTGTCACGGCTAATCTCGCTGCAACACTGCGCAATATGGGATTTCGTGTAGGTGTATTAGATGCCGACATATATGGACCATCACAACCTCGAATGTTTGGTGTCGAGGGGTATCTCCCAGATGGCGAACAGATAGATGGTGTGGATTGCATACTCCCAGCCGAGGTGGATGGCATTAAACTCATGTCGATTGGATTCTTCATAAAATCAACCGACGCTCTACTGTGGCGTGGTACGATGGCATCTAACGCTCTCAAGCAACTTATCCACCAAACAAAATGGGGCACTCTCGACTTCCTTCTCGTAGATCTTCCTCCAGGTACAGGAGATATTCACCTCACGATTCTTTCGGAGTTGAAGTTTAAATCTGCCGTGATTGTATCGACCCCACAAGGCATAGCACTTGCCGATGTTGTGCGTGGCGTGGAGATGTTCCGCAACGAAAATGTAAATGTCAAAATCGCAGGAATTATCGAAAATATGGCATGGTTCACCCCCGAAGAGCTACCCAACAACAAATACTACATCTTTGGGCGTGGTGGAGCACAACAATATGCCACCGAAGTAGGTGTACCATTCCTTGGCGAAGTGCCTATCATACAATCAATTATGGAGTGCGCAGAGAGTGGCTCACCTGCATCCATGGGCGACGAACGAGTGCAAGAGTACTACTGTGCAATCGTCAATGAGGTGATTAAAAATAGCTTATAACCTGAGTTTTGGATAAGACTCCGCTATAATAAATCTCCCCCAACGGTTTGGGGGAGATTTATCGTTTATAAATTCACAAATTTTACATCATAAACATAGCGGCATGAAACGCTGCGAAAGCTAAAATCCATGCTATGGAGGTGGAGTAGATGATTGAAAATCCTACCCATTTCCAGCTATTTGTCTCGCCTCGTATCGCCGCCAAAGTTCCCGTGCATGGGAAATATAGCAACACGAAGATCATAAATGCGATCGCCGAAGGAAGGGTGAAATCATCCGCTATAGCATCCGATTCACTTATCTCATCACCACCGAGCCCTCCACCTTGATACAACACTCCCATTGTGCTCACAACAATCTCCTTTGCGGCAATTCCCGACAACAGAGATACACTCGCTCTCCAATCCAACCCCATAGGTTCGACTATAGGCGAGGTGAAGTGTCCTATTTGACTTAAATATGATTCGTGTGGTGTCGAGCTATCCTCTTTGCCGTCAAGAGGAAAATAGTCCAACGCCCAGATTATCGCAGAGGCGAAAAGAATTATCGTTCCAATACGTTTGATGTAACGTTCGCACTTATACCACAACTGTTTTACCACAGAATCGAGCGTCGGCATGCGATATGGTGGCAACTCCAAAATTAGCGCAGTATCTGCACCGAACTTCAAAAATCTACGCAACAAAAGTGCTGTCGCAACAGCTACAAAAATTCCTAGCAGATACAACCCCGTGACCGCCAACGCTCCATACTCCGGCAAAAACGTCCCAGCCATAAGTATAAACACCGGCAGACGTGCACTACACGACACAAATGGATTTATGAGAATCGAGATAAGTCGACTCTTGCTATCTTCGATGGTACGTGTCGCCATTATCGCTGGCACATTGCATCCAAAACCCATCAACATCGGGATAAATGCGTGACCATCAAGCCCCACATATCTCATAAGTCGATCCATAATAAATGCCGCACGCACCATATATCCCGATGCCTCCAACATTACGATAAAAAGATATAAGATAACAATATTGGGCAAGAAGACCAACACTCCTCCCGCACCTCCAATCACTGCATCTTGGATAAAACTGCACAACCATCCCTCCGTGAGCATCCCTCCAACGTAGTCACCCAAAGCCTCGATACCCATCTCAATCCACTCCTGAGGGTACCCTCCCAATGTGAATGTTGCACTAAATGTCATCCACATAAGAAGTATAAATATCGGGAATCCCAACCATTTATTTGTGACAATACTATCAATACGCTCAGTAATACTTCTGCTCTGTTGCATCGTGCTCTCACCTGCGGTCAAGACCCCATCCAAAAGTTCATCTATGAATAGATATTTGCGACTTGTGATCTCGGTAGATATATCAATATGATCCTCTCGCTCTATGTGGTCTATCGACTTTTTGCGTATCTCGCACCACTCCTCATAGCTATCGAATCGACTCAAATATGCCTCTACCTGCTCATCTTGCTCCAACATCCTTAGAGCCCAATACCTACGAGGAAACTGCACCGACACATCCTCCTTGCTTAGAGAGTGCATCAATACACCCACCTCCTTTTCGAGGTGCTCTCCATAATTAACCTCTATGTGAGGATAGGGTCTTGATTGACCCTCCATAAGCTCTATGATCTTATCCAACAGCAGCGTTGTACCCGTAGAGTTCTTCGCCACAACGGGGATCACCGGCATTCCCAGACCTTGCGACATCTTCTCAACATCGACATCCGAACCGCTCTGCAACAACTCATCATACATATTCAACGCACCAATCATCCTCACATCTCGATCCAACAGATCTGTGGTAAGGTACAAATGTCGTTTAATATTTGATGCCGATATCACATTTATCACCACATCGGGGTGGTTCTCTCGCAGGTAATGCTGCACATATCTCTCCTCTGCGGAGTATGCCGAAAGAGAGTATGTTCCGGGGAGATCTATGACATTTATCTTGTAACCCTTATAATGAAGGTGTCCAATTTTTTGAGTCACCGTGACTCCACTATAGTTTCCGACCCTCTCCTGTCCTCCCGACAATGCATTGAACAGAGATGTTTTTCCGCTATTGGGGTTACCGATAAGCACAACATCTATTGTCTTGACTCGCGACAAAGGCATCTGCCAACCATGCGAAAGACAGGTATCATTATTACATTGCCGACTACACCCCACTCGGGTTTGACTCTGCGACAACGGCTCTTTGCTGATCTCAATAACGGATGCTTCACCCTCTCTCAACGAGAGCTCATAACCCATAATCAGATAGGTCGTCGGGTTACCCAACGGCGACGTAAAGAGAACATCAATACGCTGTCCCCTTACGAATCCCATCTCTGTGAGTCTCTTTCGAAAAGAGTTACCTCCCCCAATTTTGAGGATATACCCACTCTCACCTATATTTAAATCCGTCAATTTCATATCCTGCAAAGATAGTCGTTACTCACCAAACTCGCAATACCTATTTATTGCTATTTTTTCTGTACCACACACCAAACCACACCGTAGCGACCACGACCAACACCGCAGATATCACATAACCATACACCATCGGCATAGCGAAACACTCATCCGCAACAACCAAATAACACGACGTCACAGCCGTCATAAAGAGTGCCGGTATTAGCGTCACAATAAACAATCTTCTCTTACCCACCAGATAGACCGTAATCATCCACAACGTAAATACCGAAAGCAACTGATTCGTAAATGCGAAATATCGCCATATAATATTGAATCCCGCAGCATCACGAAGGCTATATATCAAAAATCCCATCGTTATTGCCACCAATGGCACACATATCAGTAGTCGCCCCTTGAGGCTCTTTTGTTCGAGATTCAATGTGTCGGCAATAATCAAACGTGCAGATCTTAGTGCCGTATCTCCCGATGTTATGGGTGCAAATATAACTCCTAATGTCGCAAGCAGAGCTCCCGCAACCCCCAACCAGTTGCGAGTGATCTCATTCACCACAACCGCCGCCGAGTTCTCACCCATACCATGCTCTCCGAAATAGTAAGTCGCCGCTGCTGCCCAGATCAATGCCACGATACCCTCCGCAACCATCGACCCATAAAATATGGGACGACCGAGCTTCTCACTCTTCATACATCTCGCCATCATCGGCGACTGAGAAGCGTGAAAACCCGATATTGCACCACACGCTATGGATATAAACATCATCGGAAATATCTCCATCGTGGGCGAGGGGTGGTGTGCAATACCATCCGTAAGTTCCGGCAGATTAACTCCATTTACCACCAACATAACGAAAATTCCTACCGCCATAAATATCAACGCCACAGCGAACACCGGATATATACGACCTATGATTTGGTCAATAGGCAGAAGTGTTGCGACAACATAATATATGAATATCACAACAATCCAAAAATTCAAACTCGCATAGTCAGGAGTTAGATCTGCCAACAACCCCGCAGGTCCCGCCACAAAAACCGCCACCACCAAAACAAGCAACACCACCGTGATAGCTCTCATTATCTGCCCCGTGGTTGCGCCCAAATATCTCGTCACACTCTCCGGCAACGACTCTCCATCATTTCGCAACGATATCATACCCGCCAAATAGTCATGCACCGCACCTGCGAAGAGCGTACCAAACACAATCCACATATAGGATGCCACACCAAATTTAGCTCCCATTATCGCACCGAAGATTGGACCTAAACCTGCGATATTAAGAAATTGAATCATAAATATTTTCCACGATGGCAAAGGCATATAATCCACCCCATCCGCCTTAGTCATGGCTGGTGTAGCTCTTTTTGCATCGGGTTGAAAAACTCGCTCAATGAATTTTCCATAGATAAAATAGCCCGCGATCAAAATCGCTAGGGCTGTAAGGAATGTTATCATCTCATTTATTATCTTTAGCGTTGAGGTTAACGACACCTCAACAATTTCAAAAAAAAAAGAGGGCGCAACGAATATCAGCTACACCCCCTCTCTATATAATTTTACTTTGCGTATGATATCGCACGTGTCTCTCTAATCACCGTGATCTTAACCTGTCCTGGATAGGTCATCTCATCTTGGATCTTCTTGGCAATATCGTGTGATAGACTCTCCGTATCTTGATCGCTAAGTTTCTCAGCTCCCACTATCACACGAAGCTCACGACCCGCTTGTATCGCATAAGTCTTCAAAACTCCCGGATATGATTGCGCAATATCCTCCATCTCTTTGAGTCGTTTGATGTAACTCTCCACAACCTCACGACGAGCTCCCGGACGAGCTCCCGATATTGCATCACACACCTGAATGATTGGCGAGATTATAGATGTCATCTCTGTTTCGTCGTGGTGAGCACCAATAGCGTTACACACCTCCGCCTTCTCTTTATACTTCTCGGCGAGTTTCATTCCGATAATTGCGTGTGGCAACTCTGGCTCATCATCGGGCACCTTACCGATATCGTGAAGTAGACCTGCACGACGTGCTAATTTAGGATTCAACCCCAACTCCGACGCCATTGTTCCCGCAAGGTTAGCTGTTTCTCGTGCGTGTTGCAACAGATTCTGACCATACGATGAACGATACTTCATCTTACCGATCATACGTATAAGTTCCGGATGCAAACCATGTATTCCAAGGTCGATCGCCGTACGCTTTCCGACCTCCACGATCTCCTCCTCGATCTGCTTTTGAACCTTCGCCACAACCTCCTCGATGCGTGCTGGGTGGATACGCCCATCTGTCACAAGTTGGTGAAGTGCCAAGCGAGCAATCTCACGACGCACAGGATCGAAACCACTCAATATAATAGCCTCTGGGGTGTCGTCAACGATAATCTCGATTCCTGTCGCAGCCTCCAAAGCACGAATGTTACGACCTTCACGACCAATGATACGACCCTTCACCTCATCACTCTCGATATTGAATACAGTGACCGCATTTTCGATTGCTGTCTCAGTAGCTACACGTTGAATTGATGCCACGATGATTCTCTTCGCCTCTTTTGTGGCGGTGAGTTTTGCCTCCTCGATAGTCTCCGAGATGTAGGCATCAGCATCTGACTTCGCCACCGCCTTCATATTCTCGATAAGGTTATTCTTCGCCTCCTCAGCACTCATTCCCGAGATCTGCTCCAAACGTAGATTTTGCTCCTCAATGGTTTTTTGAACCTCCGCCTCTTTGCTCTCTAGTTGTTGAATTTTTGCTGAGAATTGATCTTTAATCTTCTCTGCCTCAGCACTCTTCTTCTCCAAATCCTTTTGTTGGTTTTGAAGATTTTGTTCGATCTGCTTAGCTCGATTTTCGCTCTGTGCGACCTTTTGATTACGCTCATTTACCGAACGATCGTGGTCACTTTTGAGTTTAATAAATTTCTCTTTAGCTTGGAGCATCTTCTCCTTTTTAATCATCTCCCCCTCAGCCTCAGCCTCTTTAAGAATACCTTCTGAGCGTTTTTTAACGACCATGTAGGCTATGAAACCTGCGATAATGGCTGATATGGCGGCGACAATTACGATAATTGCAATTTCCATGTGTTGTTAATTTGTTATTATTTCTGTTGTGTTAGTCTCTATTATAAAATAAAAACCCGCATAAATTCCCTGTCTTGTTTGACGAATCTGCAGATAAGTCATGTGTGGAGGTGCCAGAATTCGCAATAGTCCAATGGTGCCACAAGTGACACACCCCGAAGGGTTAAGGCCTTATTTTGATACAAAGAGCTTGTCTCCAATGTAATAAACGTTCAGTTTCGCAAAGCTTAAGGAATCTATGCGGGTAGATTCTTGTTGTATTTAAAGAACGTGTGAGATCTTCCATCTCGTCTTTATATGGCAAATATAGTGCAAATATTCTCTACATCCCTACTCCTTTGAGGGATCATTCAAATAATCACCAATACTATTTTCTAACTTTTCGAGAGCCTTCATGTCGTCGCTATTGAGTTCGCCTTTAAGACGATTGCTCACATTGTCGATCGCAAATTTCAGTGCCGTGATTGCGATGTAATCCACCGTGGAAAAACCCGCAAATTTTTGTCGTTCAAACTCCGTAACAGATTGGTTAACCTCTCTCTCCGCTAGGCGGTACACCTCCTCCTTCTCGCTCTCGATGGTGAGTGAGTAGCTCTTACCTCCTATTTTAAGTTTTATCGCCTGCTTTGCCATTACTCTTCTTTCTCTTTCACATCTTCCGTGGCGGAGAGTAGGTTTATGCATTTGTCAACCTCCCGCATTAGACGGTTGACACGTGCTCTTGCTCTGTTTCTCGACTCGTCACGTGACGCTGTAGCTGTCGATGAACCCAACCCTTCGCACAGTTGCAACACTGAGAGTTGGTGCTCCAAACTCTTCATCTGCTCCTGCATCTCTCGCTTCTGGGCTAACAACATATCTCGCTCGCTCTGTAGAGATCGACATAAATCTCCCAGACGTTTGTGGTCCGAGATCAGTTGATCTACACGACTCTCTAAACTAGATATGATGTTTTTGGTCGCCATTGAGTTCAAAGGTATGAAAAAAAAAACTATTGAGCAAATTTAGTTACGTTAATGTTTGACTACAACCTCTCCATACAGATCGTAATCCTCTGCGCTGGTGATAGCTACATCGTAAAAACAACCCTTGCGAAGTTGTCGTCCCTGCACTGGGATCAAAATCTCTTGATCCACCTCCGCTGAGTCATACTGCGAACGTGTGGTGTAGTAATCCCCCGATTTTGAATCCATTATCACTCGCACAACACTACCCTCTCGTGCGATATTATTCTCCAATGATATTTGATTTTGCAACAACATAATCTTCTCTGCACGAGCCTCTTTGACCTCTTGAGGGATATCATCCGGCAACGTCGCCGAGTGTGTTCCCTCCTCCTCACAATAGGTGAATACTCCGAGTCTCTCAAACCTCACCTCCTTCACAAACTCCAGAAGCTCCGCAAAATCCTCCTCACTCTCACCCGGATGACCCACCATGAGCGTTGTGCGAAGTGCGATATCGGGAATCGAGCTGCGTAATCTATGGATCAGATCCATCGCCTCGGCTTTGGTGTGGCGTCGTTTCATAGATAGCAACTGTGCGTCTGAGATGTGCTGAAATGGTATATCCAGATACTTACATATTTTTGGCTCACGAGCCATCACATCTATCACCTCCTGCGGAAAACCCGTGGGGTATGCATAGTGAAGTCTAATCCACTCTATCCCTTTTATTGTGCATAACTTTTCGAGCAGCTCCGCTAGGCGACGTTCACCATATATATCTTTGCCATAATAGGTTGTATCTTGAGCTATGACAATCAACTCCTTAACCCCTTTCTCTGCTAATTTTTGCGCCTCCTCCATGAGCACCTCCATCGGCACAGAGATATATTTTCCCCTAATTAGCGGAATTGCGCAATAGCTACATCGCCAGTTACAACCCTCCGAAATTTTGAGGTATGCATAGTGCGAAGGCGTTGTTAGTGTGCGAGTTGTCTCAAGACTCTTTTGATGCTCACCACCTAACTGCGACACTACATCCTGCCAATTATTAACACCAAAATATTGATCCACCTCCGGGATCTCCTCACGCAGCTCATCGGCATAACGTTCGCTGAGACAACCCACGACATACAACTCCTCGATAAGCCCCTCCTCCTTAGCATTCACTGCATTGAGTATCACATTGATAGACTCCTCCTTGGCGTCTCCAATAAATCCGCATGTGTTGATGATAACAATCTCTGCATCGAGTGCATCGCTATCAAATGTTATCTGGTATCCCGCCTCCGAAAGCTGGGTCATAAGATGCTCTGAATCAACGATATTCTTTGAACATCCTAGTGTTATGACATTAATTTTTTTCATCTCCAAAAAGTGCTGTTACAAACTCCGTACGGTCGAACATTCTAAGTTGGTCAACCCCCTCACCTACACCGATATATCGCACCGGAATATTAAATTGATCGCTCACCCCGATCACCACTCCTCCCTTGGCTGTGCCATCAAGTTTTGTCACCGTCAAAGATGTCACCTGCGTAGCTTGGGTGAATTGTTTTGCCTGCTCAAATGCATTTTGCCCTGTCGATCCATCCAACACCAACATCACCTCGTGAGGTGCGTCGGGAATAACCTTCGCCATCACATTACGGATCTTAGTAAGCTCATTCATTAGTCCAATTTTGTTGTGCAATCTACCCGCCGTGTCGATAAGCACCACATCTGCGCCATTTGCCACCGCCGACGTCAAGGTATCATACGCCACCGACGCAGGGTCAGAGCCCATATTTTGGCGCACCATTGTCGCCCCAGCACGATCCGCCCAAACTCCGAGTTGGTCGATAGCTGCGGCACGAAATGTATCTGCCGCTCCGATATATACGCTCTTGCCTAGAGCCGTAAGTTTTGATGCTAGTTTTCCAATAGTTGTAGTTTTACCCACGCCATTAACTCCCACCACCATAAGAACATATGGCGTTCCACTCTTCACCTCGATTCCGAAATTCTCGCTCGACACAGATGCCTGTTCAAGTAGTTTTTGGATCTCGTCACGCAGGATAGATTGCAACTCCGACGTTCCCATATATTTATCCTTTGCAACACGAGTCTCTATATTTTGGATTATTTTTATGGTTGTCTCCACCCCCACATCAGATGTTATAAGCAGCTCCTCCAGATCATCCAACACATCGGCATCGACTGTTGTTTTTCCCGCTACGACACGTGCTAGTTTTGAGAATATTCCCTCTTTTGTACGCTCCAAACCTTTGTTTAGATCCTCTTGTGGTTGAGCGAGTTGCTCCACCTCAGAGGGTGTATTTGTCTTCTTTTTGAATAGATCGAAAAATCCCATATCTTTTTTCTTTTTATATATGTTGCAAAGTTACAATAAAATTATGAGAATCGGAAATTTGGAGTATGCGTAAAAAAAATGGACACTCCCCCGCTATCGGAGATATGCCCATTTTCTTACATTGTTTTAGCACAAAATACACTAAGTAGTGTAAAATAATTATTGGTGTGTTTTTGATAGTGCTATTGAAGATGAGATTTTTTGCTATTGAATTGAAAATATAGTGGTTCTACATTGAGATTTAATCGTGAAAAATATCGCTCCAAGAGTGCTATTAAAAATATGGCAATAATTGTTTTTCACTACTTAGTTATCCCCGGGGTGAGGCGTGAATGTAAACATATCGTACCAATACCCCTCGGATGAGTATGTCGAAGGCCAATTATTCTCCTCAAAAAGTCGTAGCGTGTAAGGCATAGACATTCCGAGCCTATTAACAAAGTGGTTATACGCAACACTCCAACATTTACTATACACCGGACCTGTATCGGGATCCGAAGTTCCTATAGATCCCCATTTACAATACTTACCCGTGATATCCGTCCATACGTAATATGGGACATCTTCACCCAACAACAACTTCGCCGTATACTCAAAACCAGTTAGCAGAGCTGTACTATTTTCGAGATAGAGAGATGCATCGCCTTGATTATATGCAACCTCACAAATCAGTGCTGCACAGCTGAATCCAAATTGAACGTGCGCTTGGTCACGCCCCGTCTCTTGGCACTGCCCCGTCACCTCATCT
>JAWXSU010000045.1:0-11507 GCA_044434245.1 Rikenellaceae bacterium
TGATGGTATCATTGACATTTGCACAATCCTCTAAAGAGGACAGTGATGTCGTCGTTGGAACAGATGCAATCTGGGAAAACTGGTTTGTGAGTGGAGGTGTAGGAACCACAATGTTCGCCGGAGAGTCTGACCGTTTCGGTACAATCGGAAGTCGTCTAGCTTTTGACTTTGATATCTCTTTGGGTAAGTGGTTTACACCATATATGGGAGCTCGTCTGCAATATAGTGGTGCAAGACTTAGAGGTAATACCGACGCACCAGATAATATTTTTGCGACCGGTAATGCAAGTAGCAATGGTTTGTATGAGCAAAAGTGGAATTATTCATATTTCCATTTCGATGCGATGTTGAACCTGTCAAATTTCATTGGAGGATATAACGAGGATCGATTCTACTCTTTTATTCCCTATGCAGGTGCAGGATGGGCACGTACATCGAAAAATAAAAATGATGCGCTAACTGTAAATTTGGGTCTTTACAACAGCTTTAAAGTTAACTCTAGATTGGATCTATTCTTTGATATCCGAGGAGTCATTATTGGTGAAGATGCTATTGATGGTGAAGTTGGTGGTGACTACGGAATCGATGGAATGCTCACAGCAAGTGTAGGAGTCAATATTCGACTAGGTAAGCACGGATGGAATAGACCTGTATCGCAAAGTGTTATAGATGGTTACAAGTCAACTATCAGCACAAATGAATCTGAGATCGAGAACTATAAGTCACAGCTTGAGAAAACAAAAAAGGAGAATGCAAAACTCAAGAAACAATTGGCGAACGAGAAGTGTGCAGAATCAGAGGGTAAGTCATCATCGAAGGCTTATATTCCAGAGACAGTGGTGTCGTTTGAACTTAATAGTAGCAAACTTTCAAATCTAGCCAAAGTAAATCTTTCGAAGATAGCAAAGGTAATCAAGAAATATCCATCATCTGAGAAGTACTTAGTTGTAGGTTATGCTGATAAGGGAACTGGTAGTGAGGACGGTAACTATAAGTTAAGTAAGGCACGTGCACGAGCTGTATATGATTATTTGACAGAAGAGTGTGATGTTGAACCATCAAAACTCGTTGTTGAGTCTAAGGGTGGTGTCGATAACATGTTCTATGATGATGCTACATTAAGCCGAGTTGTTATTATTGAATAATACTAATAATTTATCAATCAACCAATTAACCTAAAAACAACCGAGGGGCTACAAAGGGGTGAAACCCTTTGTAGTCACAAACATAGTCGGTATGATGACAAATTCAAATCATTGTTGTTTCACTATTGAGGTGAGTGGTAAGAATGCACTTTTTACACGCCCCGAGTTTAAGGTCGAGCGTATGAGCTATGAGGTGATAACACCTTCGGCAGCACGAGCGATATTTGAAGCTATATATTGGAAACCAGCAGTGAAATGGACTATAAAAGAGATATCGGTTATAAATCCGATCTCTTTTGCTCATTTTAAGAGGTGTGAGACGGCAGCTGTTGCTCACACTGGCAAAACAGAGATCATTGCCGAGAAGTGTCGTCAGCTTCGTAGCTCAGTGGTGCTACGAGATGTGAAATATATAATTAATGCGGAGTTAAAGTTAAGTGAAGAGTGGTTATTAGAGAGTGAAGAGTCAATAGAGAAGGAGTTAGCAAAACATTGTGCTATGTTTCGCCGTAGAGCGCAACGAGGTCAATGTTTTACTCAACCATATTTGGGGTGTAGGGAGTTTTCCGCAGATTGGAGATATGTCACAGAAGCTGAAAAGCAGCAACCGATAAATGTTACAAAGGATTTAGGTAGAATGTTGTACGATATGGATTTCACAGATCCGAAATATCCAAAACCTATTTTTTTTAATGCACAGCTAACAAACGGTGTGATAATAATTCAGAGCGATAACTGTCGCTTAATCTAATACAAAAAACCATGGAAAAAATTTACGAAGCACCCCAAATTGAGGTGATTGAAATTGAAATCGAGGATGCAGTTCTTGCTGCAAGTCTTCAAGGAATTAATGACGCAGGAAGAGGTTGGTAGTCACAAACGGCATTATTTACTATGAAATGAAAAGAGATTTAAAAAATCTAATACTCATGGCGGTCATTACCATGGGTATTGTGGCGTGTAGTGATATCGAAGAGTCTTCTCCTTCATATAGAACTACACTAGTGGCGGCAGTGTCATCTACAACAGAATCAAAAGCTACATTCACCGATGGTGGGGATGAGGGTATTGATCTAGATTGGGCATCTGGCGACAAGTTTTCAATCTACAGCGTTGAAAGTGGTAGTCATATTTGCGATTTTGCGTGTGAGAGTGACGACGATGCAGCAAGTGGTATCTTTGTAAGTGGTGGAACTTTAAATGATGGGGAGTCATACATTGCTTTCTATCCGGCATCATCAAAGAGCACACTATCAGAGGCTAGAGCAGAAGATTTAACCTCTGTTCAAAATGGAGATGAGATAAGCAATCTTAATAATGCGTGTGTTATGGAGGCTGAATTCATATATTCCGAAAATGCCTCTATGCTTTTCGTTCACAAAAAAGCAGTAATGACCTTTACGTTTGAAAGCGAGTATCGACCTGCGAAACTTGTTTTCGATAATGGAGATTCTATTAGCTATACGATAAACTATACAAACATAATGCCTGACACCACAGGTTGCTATACGTCACACATTATGGTCGACACGTGTGCTAGTTTCAATCGTACCATAACATTCTCTCTCTTTAATAACCTCGGAGAGGCATATGATGTCCGCTATGCAGATAGTTCTAAAGCATATGAGGCTGGCTGTCGTTACACTATGCCGGTGTCAGCTATTGAGATCGATATCGCTTATGTGGAGGATGAAGAAAATGAGGATGGTGTCTACCAAATCTATACAGCAAATGGTCTTTTGGCATTTGCCAATCTAGTGAATGGAAGTGGTGACTCTGGAGCAAACTGGATCGACTATAGCTCAATGTCTGGCACAAAGAGTACTGCAAGTAACAACACCAATTTTGCATTCTCATCGACACCTATGACGACGATAAATGGTAAGTTGATGAAGAGTATCAGTCTAGAAAGTATCTGTAGTGAGAGTAATGGTACTAATTGGTATCCTATAGGAAAAATAAACTATTACAATGGTACTTTCGATGGTTGTGGTTACGAGGTGCAGGGTATATATATTGATTCTCCATATAGTCAATTAGCTCTCTTCGGATATACGAATGTAGATGGTGTTGTGTGTAATCTTGGAGTTACGGGAACTGTTACGGCCAATAACGAAGACGGCTCGAACCACGAGACAGCTGGAATTGTGGCATATAACCATGGTACGGTAATCAACTGTTATAATAAAGCAACTATCTCGGGTGAAGTCAATGTTGGTGGTATTTGTGGTTATAATTCACCTACGGGTTATATCGTAAATTGTTATAGTCTAACGAATGTATCAGGACATGATACAGCAAAAAACATAGGAGGAATTTGTGGTCAAAGTACAGGGTATATGGCTAATTGTTACGCTACGGGAGAAGTGTCGGGAACCTCTAATTTCGGAGGAGTATTGGGATGGTTCAATAATGGTAAAATCTCTACAGACTCTGACGAAATCTATTCGCCTGTACTTAAAGGTTGTTATTGTTTATATTATGATTCTACGACTGTGATTGTAGGAACCATTAGTGGATTGAGTAGTTCTTGTTTGACTTCAACTGAAATGCAAAGCGATGCTTTTGTCTCGACTTTAAATGCAAATACTAGTAGTTATAATAGTGGTGAACTTGAAAATGAATTGAGAGGAACAGCTTGCGCATGGACAAATGTCAATAGTGTATATCCTGTTTTTGAATGATGATCGGGGTTATAATTTAGAATCTGTTTAAGTGAGAAAAACTTAAACAGATTCTTAGATTGTGACCCATAAAACCACAAGGGTTTGACCGCCCTTGTGGTTACTAAAATTTTAGATATATGAGGATCATAGATGGTTTCACGCTGCGCTGTGTCGCAGGCGAAATGATAGTGAGTGGTGAGTCAATAGCGCAGATAAACTTCAATAAACTCATCGCACTCAATGAGTCTGCGGCATATTTGTGGGGCGAGGTTGCTGGAGTAGATTTTACAACAGAGAGACTAGCCGAGTTATTGGTTCAGAAGTATGATATTGACCCTACGACAGCTTTGGTGGATGCCACGTCTGTGGTGAAGAGTTGGGCTGAGGTTGGTTTAGTTGAGTAACTCTCTTATGAATAGGTCTCAAGAACAACTTCTGGAGCTGACACGCTGCGCTTTGTGGAGTAAAGAGCTTAGTATTCAGCTTTTTGAGGAGGAATGCGATTGGGCAGAGGTGTTGCAACTGGCAAAGGAACAGACTTTGCTAGGTGTGGTTTCGTCTGCAATCGAGAGATTGCCTATGTCGTTGCATCCATCTCGAAGTGAAAGGTTACGACTTCATCAACAACTGACTCTAAATCGTCAATATAGAAGTCACCATGTAGAGGTGCTATCGAAGTTGCTGGAGTTGGTTGCGCGTGCAGGTGTCGAGCGACCAGTATTGCTAAAGGGGCTCGGTGTGGGGTTGAACTACCCAGATCCTTCGGTGAGACAGTGCGGAGATATAGATCTATATGTGGGTGATAGGTACTATTCAAAAGTTAGGGAGTTCTTATGCGACGAATTAGGTTTTGAAATTGATAATACCAATGTAATCCAACACTTCAGTTTTGATTTTATAGAGACGCACATCGAGATACATCGTTATGCAACATCGCCAAGAGGTGTTGCCTTTCGTAGTCGAGAGTTTACGGAGTGGAGTGTGTCACAGTTGGAGGGCGAGGAGTTGCGTCGAGTTTCGATTGATGGAGTGATGGTATATCTGCCACCTTACAATTTTGATTTCATATTTATATTTTATCACGCATGGAGGCATTTTCTGAGTGGGGGTGTAGGGTTGAGGCAACTTTGTGATTGGTGCTGTTTTATCAACTCTTTTTGCGATAAGTTAGATGTGAAAGAGTTGGATCGACTAATAAAAAGATTTAAGCTACGTATCCCTATTTCGTTGTTCGCTACGATATGCGTCAAGGAGTTGGGAGTTTCGTCTGATTTGTTTAGAGAAAATATATCAACGACAATGCCTCAATACAAAAAGGTGTTGGATAAGATTTGGATCGGGGGAAACTTTGGCTATTACGCATCTAGAGAGGTTAAAAAGAGTCGAACACTCTTTGAACGAAAGTGTAATAGTTTTGTGTCGCACCTCCAAAAGATGAAATTCTTATTTGATTTAGATTGGAAATACTCTATTGGGTATTACATTCCATTTTTTGTTATGCGCACTATACATGCTGTGAAACATTATAAAAAGCTAGGTGATACATTATGACCTTTAGAGGTGACGCAATATGGATAAAGAACCTATCACGAGGTTATCGGACCATGGTAGCTATGAATATCCTACTCGGTGTGGTGTCGGTAGGGTTATCTCTGCTATTTATATTTTTGTGTAAATCGCTAATTGATCGAGCTGTTAATGGTTCTAATAGTGGGGAATTAATCCCAGCGTTGCAGATAGCAGGGGTGATTATAGTTCAGCAGATATGCAACTTTTTTCGAGGGCGCATTGAGAACTCTTCATCTGCGGCGATGATGAATACGCTGCGTGAAAGACTCTTTTATCGTGTGATGTTGAGCCGGTGGAGTGGACGAGAGAGATTTCATACGGGAGATGTGACAACACGACTGGAGGGAGATGTACGCAAGGTGTGCGACTCGCTGTGTGTGACATTTCCAACGATGGTGATAACGACCATAGAGTTTGCTTTTTCGTTTCTGTTCATGCTCACAATGGATAGCCGTTTGGCGTGGTTGCTATTTGCTATTATGCCTATCACGTTGCTGCTTAGCAAACGTTATATGATTCGCATGAGGGAGTTAACTCACTCAATAAGAGAGGTGGACAGCTCAGTGCAGGCACACATCCAAGAGCATATACAGCAAAGAGGTGTAATAAATTCGATGGGGAGCATCTTAGGTTCGTTTGATTCGTTCCGTTCGCTTTCGGGGGAGTTGTTCAATAAAAATATGCGGCGTGTAAATTATACTTTGTATTCACGTTTGATGGTTCGTCTTGGATTTGCTACGGGTTATATGGTTGCATTTTTGTGGGGTGTCGATGGGATTAGTCGTGGGATCATCTCTTTTGGTGTGATGACAGCTTTTTTACAACTTGTATCTAAGGTGCAAGCTCCTATTGTTGAGATCAGCTCCTATATCTCAACTATTGCTCAAACAGCAACCTCGATCGATAGGCTTGGTGAGTTAGATGCATTGGAAATTGAAGAGCAGGGAGAGCCGCATATAGTGTCGGGAGCAGTTGGTGTGAGGTTTCGTGGGGTTTCGTTTAATTATGGGGATCGAGATATTTTATCTGATTTCGGGTGCGATTTTAGGGCAAATGATCTTCATGTTGTCGTTGGTGAGACGGGGAGTGGAAAGAGTACTCTATTGAGGTTAATGCTTGGTTTTTTGACTCCACTAAAGGGAGATGTGGAGATATATAATAGTGATTGTTGTGTAAAGTGTTCACCTCTTACTCGTTCAAATTTTGTATATGTACCACAAGGTAATACATTAAGTAGTGGAACTATTCGTGATAATATTTTATTGGGTGATGTTGACGCTACAGATGAAGATATCGCATTGGTATTACACACAGCAGCAGCAGATTTCGTTTGCCGTCTCCCTAATGGTCTCGACACCATTTGTGGCGAGCGTGGTGCAGGATTAAGCGAGGGCGAAGCGCAACGTATTGCTATAGCTCGTGGTCTGCTTCGCAAAGGAGATGTTCTGTTGCTCGATGAACCTACATCAGCACTCGATAGTGTAACCGAAGAGTTGTTGATTGAGCGTTTGATGAAATATGCTCATAATCGAACAATGATAATGGTGACCCATCGTGAGATAACAAATAATAAGTGTATATCCATAATAAATCTTTCGAGGTAATGAATTTTAAGATCGCAGAACATATTTTCAACCTCTCTATTCCCGAGAAGTATTCAGATATGTTACATGCTTATCGTCCTTTTGAGTGCGATCATAGTGACGAAGTGTTGTATCGTGTCGAGTTGGTAGATAGTATATCGTGTGAGGTAACAAAGGTTTTGCTCGAAGATGTAGAGTTGAGCGAAGAGGGTATGGTGAGAGTCAATATTTATGAGACTACAGAGGGGCTTCTATACAAAATAATTATGCCGTATAGGGGTGTTGTCGATGCTCAGTTACATATAGTAGGCGACAAAGCAAATATCTCGATAAATGGCGATAGTGACTACCTATCGGCGTTGTCGGCATTTAACAATGCAATGATTTTAAGTTATATGACCTACACGCTTCCATGTGATACCCTGTTGCTTCACGCTTCTGCAGTAATAAAAGATGGTCGGGCGCATCTCTTCATTGGTAAAAGTGGTACGGGTAAGAGCACACACTCTATATTGTGGCAAGATGCTCTTTTAGGGGTAGAGTTACTCAATGATGACCACCCTGTGGTTCGTCGACACGAGGGTAGAGGTGTGATAGCGTATGGATCACCTTGGAGTGGTAAAACGCATTGTTATCGTAACATATCAGCTCCACTGCGATCTATTGTGAGGATTAAACGTGCGGAGCATAATAAATTATCTAGACTGACACCAATTCGAAGTTATGCATCATTGATGACAAGTTGTTCGGGGGTGCTATGGAGTCGAGAACTTATAGCTGCAAAAGTTGCGAGTTTGAGTAGTATAGTTGAGTTGGTTAGATGTTACGAAATGGAGTGTTTACCTAACATAGCCGCAGCACAATGTTGTCATGAGAGTCTATGCGCAGAAGAGTCGTAGTTTCAAATAATGAGCTATTTGAGGAGGTGACAAATATAATTGAGTCTGATGAAAAGGTTGTAATTCTCACCAAAGGTCAAAGTATGTTACCATTTATTGTTGGCGATAGGGATAGTGTTGAGTTAACAAAAGTCAAAGGGGAAGTTTGTGTAGGCGAAATATTATTAGCTAAAATTGCAAATCCACTACGCTATGTTATCCACCGAGTAATTCGAGTAGAGGGTGATGAAATAATACTTATGGGTGATGGAAATCTAATAGGAACAGAGAGGTGTCATAAAAAAGATATTGTGGCGCAAGTAACATCAATAATCACGCCTCAAAAAATTATATATCCTAACACGGTCAGACAACAATATATGGCAAAAATATGGCAAAAGCTAAAACCTGTAAGAGGTTATCTTCTAATTCTTTTTCGTCAGAATAAATATTTTTATGATAATAGAGTCACTACATAATTATTACCTATCGGAGTCAGCGAAAGATAATCCTCTCTACCCCAAACAAGGGATGGAGCTAAAACGTATACACTTTGTTATTGTGATCTCCAAAGATGGGGTCTTGATTGATATCGAAGAGATAGAGGGGATGATGAATGTTATTCGCTCCCGACAACGAGCCGGTAAAGACTCTTGTAAAATCCCCAATTATATGTGGGATTCTTTGAGTTATGTGGTAGGTTTTGATGGAGCAACAATTCATCATGCTTCATTCAAGGAGATGGTACGTGAGGCAACAGAGAGTTATCCCGATAATAGGACGTTTAAAGCTGTGCGCAATTTTTATTATCATGGGGTGGAGCAGTTGTATAATCACTCGTTGTGGGGGAGAGTATCATCAAAGAAGGGTCACAACATAACTTTTCGATTAGTTGGTGAATCCAAAACGGCAGCCGAACAAACTGAATTGTTAAAACCTTTAAGTAAAAGCATCGCACTATCTCACCCCAAGATATATATAAACGGAGCTTCAGGAACTGGTGCAAAGTTAGTCTCCTATGGCAAAAATCAAGGTTATGAGTCTTATGGGCTAAGCGCAGGTGAAAATGCCTCGATTTCAGTTGAGGTTGCTGAAGGATATACATCTGCAATCACCGCCCTCAGACAGATGAATGGCGAGGGAAATAGAGTGATTGGTGATGTTACATTTCTATTCTTTGGTAGAGAGGTTATTGCGTTTGTTCCCAATGTGGCACGAGTGTCGGTAAGGTTGCATAACCAAGATTGTGACACGACAAAACTTACCGACAAAGAGCTAATATCACAGCTAATGGTATTGGCTCCATATGGCGATACGAAACGCTTGTCGCCGCAATTTATAGTTGATTTTGTCGAGTCGTTTGTAACGGACAAGCCACTGCCAAAACAGACTCTGAACCTACTGCTGAAATACAGGGGCTTCCACCCAACACACATAGAACTATTACGCAAATACCTAAATATAAATGATATGGCACTAAACACCGATTACACAAATACGGGCTACCTTTTGGGTCGTATGCTCGCCATTGTGGAGCGTGCACAGATCGCCTCACAACCTGGTCTTAACTATACAATTAAGGATCAGACATACGCTACAATGTCAGTGACCCCTGCTGCGCTATTTAATAGGGTTATTTCACTTTCAACGAACTATTTCCGCAGAATACCACGACAAGGAACGCAGGTATATCTTAAAAATCTACTTTCAGAGGTTGCCGATAAAATCTCTGTTGATGGCGTACCAATGCGACTATCTTTAGAGGATCAAGGACGATTCGCACTCGGCTACCAGCATCAAAACCAATCATTTTACACTAAAAAAGAGACTGAAGATGAGCGAGATAGTTAAAAACCGATACGAATTTGTTGTGATCTTCGATGTCAAGGATGGCAACCCCAATGGAGACCCCGACAACGATAACGCTCCACGCACCGACCCCCAAACGGGCGAGGGAATAGTAACCGATGTCTGCCTCAAGCGAAAAATCCGCAACTACGTCCAAATGGTATGCGGTGATGAGGCAGGTAAACGAATATATGTCAAGGAGAGAGCAGTGCTAAATAAACTTATCGACGAAGCCTACGAACAACCCGAAATGGAGGAGGTCGAGGGGTACGATAAGGTTCACCAAGCGAGAGAGTGGATGTGCGCCCAATATTGGGATATACGCACTTTCGGAGCTTTGATGACAAGTGGCAAGAATGCAGGAGCGGTTAGAGGAGCTGTGCAGATAACATTTGCACGAAGTGTTGAGCCTATAATCCCCGTAGATAACTGTGTTGTTCGTCAAGCTGTCGCTACTGAAAAGGAGTCGGAGAAGCAAAAAGGTGAAAACCGCACAATGGGTCGCAAGTACACAGTGCCTTATGCACTCTATGTAGGATATGGTTATATCTCAGCGAACTTAGCTGCTCAAAGCAACTTCACTGAAGATGATTTAGAGTTGTTCTGGCAGGGGTTAGAGAATATGTTTGAGGATGATAGGTCGTCTCTGCGTGGTCAGATGGCAGTGCGAAAACTCATAATCTTTAAGCATAGTAGCAAATTAGGCAACGCTCCAGCAAGCAGACTATTTGATTTGGCAGAGGTCACTCCAAAAAAATCGATGAATGTAGCCCGCAATTTTCGTGATTATGAAGTAACAATAAATAGAGACGCATTACCCAAAGGGGTGAAGCTAATCGAAAAGATATAGGTGTCACGTACCTTAAACGTGTGGATTGAAATAATTTAGGATTTGAGTTTCCAATGATGTATTCGAGAGCTCGGGCAACAGACAATGTTATCCGAGCTCTTTTTTTATTACACTCCGACCCGTTAGACTCTTTGTGCAATATTGCGCAGCAATTTTATTTGTAGTTTTTGTGACAGCGTGCTCTGCTAAATATCTTGATTATCCAAAGTGGTTATAAATAATTGGAAATTGGCGAGAAAAACTTAAGTAGATTCTCATTTCTCATAGCTTTAACGTTTTTGGAGAAACTTAAAGTTACGATTTTTTAATCTTATGAGCGGTGGTGTGGTCTTATTTTATCATACTCGCTTATTATTCGGAAAATTTTATGTAAATTTGTGTCACAACAAACTTTTAATAAAATGAACTACATTCCTAAACCCCTACTTGTAGGTATGCTCGGCATTGGATTTTTCGTGTCGGGTAAGAAAAATGAGGCTCCTAAAAAGAGCGACAAACGACCAAACATTCTCTTTGTGCTCGTTGATGACCAATCTCCTTTTGACTTGCAGATGTATAATCCTAACTCAAACCTTGAGACCCCCAATCTTGATCGTTTGGCAAAAGAGGGTATGGTGATGGATGCAGCTCGTCACATGGGATCAATGAATGGCGCAGTGAGTACACCATCTCGTCACATGATTATGACTGGGCGTACGGTGTGGCATCTACCACAAAGTGCAGGCTCTCCATCGGCAAATACGGTTGATGACTCGATGTTGGATACAATGTCTATTGGAGCAACATTCAATAGAGCAGGTTACAAAACCATGCGTACTTGTAAAAGAGGCAACTCTTATGCTGGAGCGAATAAGCAATTCTCCGTTGTTCACGAAGCTGTGAAACGTGATGGCACCGAGGAGGGCGGTAGTGCATGGCATGCGAAACATGTTTTGGAGTATTTAGATGGTCGAGAAGAGAGCGAAGAG
>JAWXSU010000046.1:0-11270 GCA_044434245.1 Rikenellaceae bacterium
GTGAGCATAGCCAAAGATTTGGGGCTTGTCTCGTTTGGCTTATCTCTCTTTGTGGAGTAGACATCCAACACGAAATTGCGCAATGCAACCTCGCTCTTGCTATTGAGTGGGCGACCAAGGAACATAGGAGTGTTCATTCTGCTACGATGTCCGAGATATGCAACCACCACCAATGCTATTATCACGAAGAAGTTTACCACCACGAAATAGCGGTTATCATTATAATATGCTGCTAATCCGAAAACCGCCACGTATAATAGTAATAACCCTACAATTATTACGTGAGTGCTGTCGAACTTGTTAAAGTAGTCAATAATCTTCTTTTTTGCCATTTTTCTTATAGTTTTTAAAATTTGAAAGTGCAAAGATAGAATTATTTTCGATATTTCACGGCAGTTTCGAGTAGGGGTATCAAGATGATTTGCAACACAAGTGCAACACAGAAAAAATTAAAGCCTTGATAATCAGACGATTATCAAGGCTTTTGGCGGTGCGTAGGGGACTCGAACCCCTGACCCCGTGCGTGACAGGCACGTATTCTAACCAACTGAACTAACGCACCAGTTGCTGATTGCGAGTGCAAATATAAGAACTTTTTTTGAATGCTCCAAATTTTCACACTAAAATATTGCCTAAAACTTCAAAAATTCTTTTTTTTGCATAAAAAATAGTACATTTGTTAGAATATATCCAAAATATTTAAAACTATGAACGACTTTAAACCAACAAAAATTACCAGATCAATACTTCTTATTTCGCTATTATTGATGATGAGCACATCGCTTATGGCTAAGATGCCATCTCCCGATCAAACCATATCATATAAAATCACACCTCAACGTGAACTCCAGCTCTACATTTTCTATCCCGAAGATCAACAAAATGGCAAAAATCGCCCCGTGGTGATTAGCTTCTTTGGTGGGGGTTGGGCAGGAGGTAACCCAAATCAATTCTTTGACCAAAGCGAATATTTCGCCTCACTAGGCATGGTGGGCATATCGGTCGACTACCGACTTATCGGAACTGATAATACTACCCCTTTTGAATCGGTGATGGATGCGAAGTCCGCTGTGCGATGGGTACGTAAAAACAGAAAGATGCTTGGCATCGACCCCAATAAAATCGTAACATCCGGAGGCTCTGCAGGTGGACACATAGCTCTCTGCACAGCGATTATCGAGGGGGTTGAGGATGACAAAAACCTCAAGATATTCTCAGCACCCAACGCTATGATACTATTTAACCCTGTGCTCAACACCACGGAGCAGGGGTATGGAGCAGATAAACTCGTAGGGCGTGAAACCGAACTATCCCCCGTGCACCACGTTCGTCCAAACCTCCCCCCGATGCTCATAATGCATGGAACACGTGACACAACTGTGCCATACCAAAATGCGGTGGATTTCTGCTCCGCAATGGCACGAGAGGGTAACGACTGCCGATTGGTGTCGGCATTTGGCGAAAATCATGGATTCTTCAACAGCCCCGAATTTAGAACGTCATGTGGAGAGAGAAACTACAGACGATGTATGTACGAATCGGTGAAATTCCTCTCCGACATAGGCTTTATCTCCGAGGAGTTGATCCCCGAGAGATCTACAATACGCGTGGCGTGTGTCGGAAATAGTATCACGTATGGAAGTAGAGTCGAAGAGCGTGAAAAGAATTGCTACCCCACAAAACTCCAATCTCTTATGGGGGAGGATTACGAGGTTGTAAACTTCGGAAAACCCGGTGCAACAATGCTCTCAAACGGCAATCTGCCATACACCTCAACGGAGGAGTATCGTGCACTGTTGGAGTATTCGCCAGATATAGTCATTATAAAACTAGGCACGAATGACTCAAAACTCTATAATTGGTCAAAAAGCGAGAGTTTCGAAGAGGATTACTCAGCATTAATTAAAACCCTTAAGTCAGATAAGAATCGTCGTCCCGAGATATATATTTGCAGCCCAATGCCGGCATTCACCCCCGCAGATTCTGGAGGAATTAACAACACCAGAATCGTAGAGGAGGTGATACCCACAATAAAACGTGTCGCAAAGAAGAGCCGTCTTGTTTACATTGATCTGTACTCATCTTTTGAAAATAATGCAAGCGTCTTCCCCGACAAGATCCACCCCAATGCCGAAGGGGCAAATCGTATGGCAAATGTAATATACAATGCGATTGCTCAACAAGAGGTGGTGACTCGATAGCTCGATACGAAAGGGTGGAGTTATTTCTTCGCCACCGTAAAGTCACGTTTGCGGTAGTATAACCCCTCCGCAATAGCGATCATATCGCCATTTTGGTTGGTCACACTCACACGGCTATTAAATAGATTTTTGCGCCCAAAGACTTCGACCGCAGTAGCAGTGAGGGTATCCCCCTCCTTTGCTGCGGCGAGGAAACGAATATCGGATTGAATCGACACCGATCCCAACTGAAAATGGTTGGCGATAGCCGCCATTGTGATGTCGGTGAGGAGAAATATCGCCCCTCCATGAGCTGCACCACCACCATTGAGGTGACGTCGTTCGATCTTTAACTCCATAACCGCCCCCTCGTCGTTAAGGGATTTAAGCACTACGCCAGCTTCGTTGGCAAAAATGTCGTGTGGGTATACATCTTCAAATATCATATTTTTTTTACATTTTATAAGAATCTGTTTCTAAGTTTTTCTCGCTATTATTGCTTTCGAGAGATTTAGAATCTGTTTAAGTTTTTCTCACTTAAATTGCTAAGGTTCTTTCACTTCGCTTTTGAATTTTGCTATCTTGCAAATAGCCCGCTATTAGCTGCAATATCAAAATCCAAAATCAAAGCAAAATAGTGCATAGCATTTTTAAGCAGAAAAACTTAAACAGATTCTTAAACAAATTCTAAGTTTACAAATCATTATCATAGCAGTAATCTTTGACGATCGTAAGAATCTCCTCGCCAAACTGTTTTATCTTCACAATCCCTACCCCATTGATCTTTTTAAGCTGAGCCTCAGATGTGGGTAGTTGTTCTTGAATCTCCACCAGTGAACGGTTCGAGAGAATCATATACGACGACACCTCTCGATCCTCCGCCTCTGAGCGTCGCCAATTTCGCAATGTTTCGTATAGTTTCGGGTGGATTATATCTAAACTCTTCTTCTCGCTATCTTTCTCTATTTTGCGAGACTCTTTGCGTTTGGGCTTTTCCTTGATTCCTTGGGCGATAGACTCCACTTTAATCTGTTGATAACGCTCCACCGAGAATCCTTTTTCGCAGAGCTTTAGAGCCGACACCTTCACCGTCAACTCCTCATTTAGCGCATTATACGCCTCCCCAATTCGCTTTTTCAACTCCGCAGCATCAGGCTCTACATCCGCCACCTCCGCAATTAGCGGCAACAAAGGGGTGATACGAGGGGTGAAATACTCCGCCGCACGACAAACTCTCTCCCTGAGCAGATCATCCCCCTGCACGGAGCTCTGCTCTGTGGATATGATCTGCACAATTTGACGCTGAAAGCTCTCGCCATACTTCACCGCCTCATTATTTATTATGCGTGACTGTTGTGCCAACTCATTGCAAAGCTGAGGATATATTAAATATAGGTGACCACTCAACAACTTCACCACCGAGTTCACACACCCATACAGACGCCCAAATCCAAAGACCTCGCATAGTGTCGAACAAAGATATGCTCTTTTGTGACGCTCCAAATCCGACTCCGAGGGTTGCGACTCACCGACCTGCTGCGTAAAGGTCTCGACGCTACGATCCTTAATTATCGCACCACCACCAAGAGGGGTGCTCAACACCATGCCCTCTAGCGTGCGACACCTACTTAGTGCCACATACACCTGTCCATGAGCAAACGAACTGCCTGCGTCAATTATCGCACGATCGAAACTCAACCCTTGACTTTTATGGATCGTAATTGCCCATGCACACCTCAGAGGAAGTTGCGTAAATGAGCCCTTTATATCTTCACGAATCTCACCGCTTTCGCTATCCAACGAATATTCGATATTCTCCCACGCAACACCACTCACCGTGATTGGATCGCCACCACTATTGGGTTGCACGGTGACATCTGTCGTTGTAAAAGATGTGATCTCTCCGATGAGTCCATTATAATATAGTTTATCGGGAGAGATATCATTTTTTATAAATATGACCTGTGCCCCCACCTTCAACTCCAACTCCGTATCGTTAGGGTATGCCGATTGTGGATAGTCGCCTTTGATTGTGGCGGTGTATATCTTTGACTCTCCACATAGCTCATTTAGTTTACGAGTGTTTATGGAGTTTGCGGAGTTGTTGTGTGTCGAAAGGGTAATATACCCTTCGCTTTGTGGTGGGTTGAAATTGGGGATATATCGACTATTTAGAGTCTCTATGACATCTGTTGTCATGGCGTTATCTCGCACGGCGTTGAGTAGCGACGTGAAGTGAGGATCGCTTTGTCGAAATATCTCGTTGAGTTCGATTGTTACATAGTCGCACTCCTTAAGAGCCCTACTGTCAAAGAAGTATGGTGTTTGGTAATGCTCCCGAAGAAGATCCCACTCCGTGTCGGGGCATATAGGTGAGAGTTGTTGAATATCGCCAATCATTAGTAGTTGCACGCCACCAAAAGCTCTACCATCACGCCTCACACGCCTCAACGTCTCATCTATAGCATCGAGCAGATCACACCTCACCATACTGATCTCATCTATGACCAATAACTCAATAGAGCGAATTAGTGCTATCTTGCGTTTGCTCATACGGAAACGAAACGCACGATTCTCTCCCGACTGAGAGGTCGCAACCCCGGGCAGGTGCACTGTGAATGGCAACTGAAAGAGCGAATGGAGCGTCACCCCACCTGCGTTTATCGCCGCAACACCCGTCGGAGCAGCCACAACAACTCTCTTGTTGAGTCTCTCGATAGCGGTACGAAGGAATGTGGTCTTTCCTGTTCCGGCACGCCCCGTAAGAAATATATTAACCCCCGTGCTGCGCAGAAATTCATGCGCCAACTCAATCTGGCTATTGCTTTTTAGTTCCAACTCTTCAAATATTTAACACCAACAAATGTATCGAAAAATATTGAAAAAGTGTCATCTTTACCACAAAATATGGAATATTATATGGAAGAGCATAGATAGCTCGATATTTTTTTATACCTTTAAACACGAAATATTTTGCAACGATGGTATCTTTAATGGTAATATAACAACTTTTCATCGAGTATTAAAAGCGTGTTTAATACCTTTGCATACCAATAAAGTTTTTACGATATGTCTTTAATCAGCAAACCAACCATGCCTCTCCCTGCCGACAACACAAATAATGGAGAGAGTGCAGAGCCTACGAAGTATAAAACGATCGTTATCTCGGATGTTCACCTCGGGTCGAAGTGGTCTGCGGCAAAGGAGGCTACACGCTTTATTAAACAAAATAGTTGCGACACACTGATATTGTGTGGTGACATCATCGACGGTTGGGCGATACTTCGAGGTTCGGGGCAGAAGTGGAAACGCAGACATACAAACTTCGTGTCGGCAATTTTGGATCTCCCCTCAACAACTAAGGTTATCTATATTAGAGGTAACCACGATGATTTTCTGGAGAGACTCATTCCACTCGAATTTCTCAACATCTGCGTCAAAGAGGATATGATATATGAGAGCTTCGGCAAAAAATATTATGTGCTCCATGGTGATGTTTTTGACAAAGTTACATCGGGCATGAGTTGGTTAGCGAAACTCGGAGATATCGGCTACTCAATGTTGTTGTGGTACAACAGAATCCACAATCATCGCCGCATTCGCAAAGGGTTACCCTATGAATCATTCGCACGAAAAGTCAAGAATAAAGTCAAAGCGTCGGTGTCATACATCAGCGACTTCGAGGCTCAGATTGCAGATTTAGCACGAGCCAAGGGGTGCGATGGGGTTATTTGTGGACATATTCACCACCCCGAAATTACCGATATGAAGGGGATTAAATATCTCAATTCGGGAGACTGGGTAGAGTCGTTGTCTGCTCTGACACAGGATCACGATGGTAACTGGGAGTTATACCTCCACGAAAAACCATCGAATCTGTTAGAAAAAATCGAAGAGCGTAAAAAACAACAACTCATCCAACAAGAGGATGAGAGGTTAGGGGGTAAAAAATAGAGAGCTATGAAATATATCTTTGTCATCCAAGGAGAGGGTCGAGGACACCTCACCCAAGCCATATCGTTAAGCCAACTACTGAGAGCCAATGGGCACGAGGTGGTCGAAGTGTTGGTGGGTAGATGTTCCAATCGAGAGATCCCTCCATTTTTTATGAACAAAATTGGAGCTCCGGTTGTGAAGTTCGACTCTCCTTCGATTGACTATGGACGTGGAGGAAAAGATGGAGATATGGTCGGCACGGTATTGAGTAATATTGTGCCCCGTAAAGTTGGAATGTGGTGTCGAAGTATGCGACTTATTGCGGAGAGGATCAACACCTCGGGGGCAGACGTGGTGATTAACTTCTACGAATTTTTGATGGGATTCACACAACTTTTTCACTCAATAAAGCCCCCCGTAATTACACTCGCACACCAATTTATTGTCGACCACCCCGAATATGCACATCGGTCAAAATCAGACAAAGGGCAGAGGATGCTATGTCTCAACAACAGCTTCTGCGCTAGAGGATCTCACAAAATATTGGTGCTCTCGATGTATGAGATGCCGCCATGTCCTGCTCGAAAACTGTGGGTTGTGCCACCTCTATTGCGTGGCGAGATATTTGATGCTCAGATCTCGACCGAAGATTTTATCTTGGGGTATATGCTTAATCCGGCATATCTCGACGAGGTGGTGGAGTGGAAACGCACAACGACACAGGATTGCGAAGTGCACCTTTTTTGGGATAAGCGTGACGCCCCACAACTATATGAGCAGATGCCAGGATTGTGGATGCATCGACTCGACGATGTAGCATTCCTAGAGCATATGACCCGATGCAAGGGGTATATCACAACGGCGGGCTTCGAATCCGTGTGCGAAGCGATGTATCTAGGCAAACCTTCGATGTTGATTCCAGCGCATTTTGAGCAGAGGATCAACGCTATAGATGCTTCGGGAGCTGGAGCTGGGGTGATTAGCACAGAGTATAACATAGAAAAATTAATAGATTCAATACCAGAGTATCGTGCCGACACTGCAAAGTTCCGCAGGTGGGTGGACTCTGCGAAAGATCAATTTTTACAACATCTTACACAATTAGATTAATGGGAAATAGTGTAACCTACAATCGAGAGCTTAGTTGGCTCCAATTCAATGACAGAGTGTTGCAAGAGGCGCAAGATCCAAGTGTGCCTCTAATGCAACGTCTCAGGTTTTTGGGAATATTCTCTAACAACCAAGATGAGTTCGTTAAGGTTCGTTACGCACGACTACTTAACTACGCAGCCGTAAAGAGTACTCGCAACACCAAAACTACGGGAGGATATATCCCCTCGGAGCTGATACCTCTGGTCAATCAACGAATGGAGATTTCGCAGGAGAGGTTTCGTAACACCTATCGCAACATCATATCGGAGATGGAGGGTGAAGGGGTCTATGTTGTGGATCAAACAAACCTTTCGCAGGAGCAGTTCAATTTCTGTAGAGAGTATTTCCTTTCGGTGCTGAGTGTACGCCTAGCTCCCATTATTTTGCGCAAGCGTGTGGCACTACCCTTCTTGCCCGACTCTCAAGCGTACTTGGCGGTGAAGATGAGCTCACTCAAAACTACAAGGTATGCCGTAATTCAGATCCCTGTGAGCGATGCATCGCCTAGATTTGTGGTGCTGCCATCCTCTGAGGAGCGCACGGATATTATCTTTGTGGATGATATTATCCGCCTATTTTTGGATGATATTTTCTTTATGTTTAGCTACGACACAATCTCGGCGCATGTATTCAAAATAATTCGTGATGCATCCCTCACCCTCGATGACGACGCCTCGATGAGTCTCACCGAGAAGATGGAGCGTGGAATATCGCAACGTGAAAGAGGTCGTGCCGTACGCATGGTTCATGATCGTGAGATACCACTCGATTTGTTAGATACAATAACTCGCAAATTGGGATTCACTCAACCCGACCAGGTGGATTCCGGGGGTAAATACCATCTCATGCGTGATTTGATGAGTTTTCCGAAGGTGCGCCCCGATCTTGAGAGCCGCAACCCTCGTCCGATGCTACATCCCAAAATCGACCCCTCGGAGAGTATTTTGAAGGTTATCAAACAGCAGGATATATTGTTAGCGTACCCCTACCACACATTTACTCACTTTATCGACATGCTACGAGAGGCGGCGATCGACCCTATGGTGCAATCTATCTCGATAACATTGTATCGCACGGCATCGCACTCCAAGGTTATAAATGCTCTGCTCAATGCTGTGAAAAATGGAAAGCAGGTGAATGTTCTAGTGGAGCTTAAGGCTCGTTTCGACGAGGAGCGAAATATTGACAATACCGATATTTTGCAGCAAGGAGGTGTGAAGGTTATCCCAACTCAAGCACTACTCAAAGTGCACAGTAAACTTGTGCTTATTGAACGCAGGGAGGGGAATGCAATACGAGGATATACATATGTCGGCACAGGAAACTTCAACGAAAAAACCGCTACGATATATAGTGATTTTGGAGTGCTCACAGCAAACCAGACAATCGCAAACGATGCTCGCAAGGTCTTTGGATTCTTGGAAAACAACCACCTACACCCCTCGTGCAAACAGTTGATGGTTACCCCCTACAACATGCGAGACCGCATCGTATATCTACTAGAGCAAGAGATACGTAATGCGAAAAAGGGAAAGAAGGCGAAGTTCTACGGCAAATTTAACTCTCTAACCGATGAGAAGATGATATCGTTGCTATACAAGGCATCGGAGGCAGGAGTGAAAATCAAACTCCTTATTCGTGGTGCATGTTGTCTGCAGGCGGGAGTTAAGGGGTTGTCCGAGAATATTGAGGTGCGAAGTATCGTGGATAAATTTTTGGAACATGCACGTGTGATGATATTTTATGGGGGAGGGAAAACTCAAACCTATATCCTCAGCGCAGATCTTATGACGCGTAACTTGGATAGACGCGTAGAGGTGGGGATTCCTATAACTGACCCTAGTATAGAGAAGAGCATCAAAGAGTACTTCACAATCCAATGGCGAGACAATGTTAAATCACGAGAGGTGAAGACACCTTATGAAAACAAATATGTCACCAACAACGAGGAGCTTTGCCGTAGTCAAGAGGAGCTGTACACATATTTCGAACAACAAAAATAGATAGATAACCTACGACCCTATAAATAATATGAACAGAGAGACTTTAGCTGCTATTGATATTGGTTCAAATGCAATACGATTACTAATCAACTATGTTGAAAAAAATGGAGATGTAACCTTCAAAAAGGCGGCGTTTATACGTGTGCCTATCCGCCTCGGAGAGGATGTATTTACCCAAGGTTACATTGGCGAGGAGAAACGCAACCGCCTCACGGAGGCTATGGCATCATTTCGCCACTTGATGAACACCTTTAACGTCAGCGACTACAGAGCTTGTGCCACAAGTGCAATGCGAGAGGCGAAAAATGGCGCAGAGGTGGTGGATTACATCCGCAAAAATAGCGATATCAATATCGAGATTATCTCGGGAACAGAGGAGGCGGAGACGATCTTCGATGCTGGAGGTATCGCAGGACTTATGGGTGGTTCACAGAGTTATCTGTATGTCGATGTGGGTGGAGGATCTACGGAGGTGACAATATACAGCAACCGCAAGCGTGTCGATTCGCAATCATTCCCACTGGGCACGGTGCGATCTATTAGCGATGCGGTGGACTCAAACGAATACCAGCGTTTCAAAAAATGGCTCAAAGAGGTGGCTCTAACCCACAAACCTGTTGCTATCATAGGCTCGGGAGGCAATATCAACAAAGTGCACAAGATGCTCTATAAGAAGGATAAGGAGTTAATTCGATACGTTGAACTCAAACTTCTATACGACCATATCTCCGATATGACAGATGAGCAACGAGTAAAAAACATGGGACTCAATGATTATCGAGCCGATGTTATTGTCCCCGCCATGAAGATCTTCATCACCGTGGCAAAGGTGTGCAAAATAGATGAGGTGATGGTGCCAAAGGTGGGACTCGCCGATGGTATTATCACCCATCTCTACAACCAACGCCACAAAAAGTAGAATCATACAAAGCAAATAAAAACGCTAACCATCAATTTGATGATTAGCGTTTTTATTAGGTCCAGGACGATTTTTGAAATATACAATATTGGAATCCCCATCTATGCGGAGCAGTGTTACTCAGAACTTGCAGATTGACAAATTTTCTTGATTGGGTTCGAATCCATCCGCCTCCGCAATATGTAATAAATTTAATCAACTATTTGCTAATGTGAAATAAACGCATTATATTTGCATTAACGTAACGGCTATTACTGTAATATTCAGTACGTAAATAGATAAACTTATGAAATTCTACAACAGAGAAACAGAGTGTGAGACTCTTCGTGAGATTGAAACATATTCGGCTGAATCATCGCAAATGACCGTGATGGTGGGTAGCAGGCGTGTTGGAAAGACCACGCTACTCAAGTGTGCATTTACGCAAACATCTGTGTTGTATTTTTTTGTCACGAAGAAAAACGAAGTGTTACTTTGTGAGGAGTTTGCAGGTGAGGTGGCTGATAAATTGGGAATACATCTGGGGCAATATAACTCTTTTGCGATGTTGTTCAGGGCGATTATGCAGCTTGCCCAAGATCGCAACTTCACACTTATTATAGATGAATTTCAGGAGTTCGCACTGTTGAACAACTCCATATTTTCGGAAATGCAGAATATTTGGGACTCCAACAAAGACAACTGCAAGATAAATCTTGTTTTGTGTGGCTCGATATATTCGATGATGCGTCGTATATTTGAACACTCAAAAGAGCCTCTCTTTGGTCGTGCGACTGCCAAAATTACATTGAAACCCTTTAATATCTCCACACTCAAGGAGATACTCGGCGATTACAATCCTGATTACAGTGCAGAAGATTTGCTGGCGTTCTATATGGTGACTGGTGGCGTGGCAAAATATGTGGAGCAACTAATAAAATTCAAAGCCTTTACAAAGCGAACTATTCTGAATTGTGTATTCAAGGAGAACTCCTATTTCCTCAACGAGGGACGAGATGTTTTGATTGACGAATTTGGTCGAGACTATGCAAACTACTTCTCGATACTCTCACTTATCGCCTCCTCAAAGACCGAGCGAGG
>JAWXSU010000047.1:0-10952 GCA_044434245.1 Rikenellaceae bacterium
GTTTGCACACTTATAGGATCAAAGGAGGGAATCATGCATATCACAATGGCTCTACTTAACCCCTCAGATGGAGTGTTGGTACCCAACCCCGGATACCCTACATATTCGGCAGTGAGCAAGTTAGCACAAGCGGAGGTTTTCAACTATGACCTCACGCAGGAGAGTGGCTGGATGCCCGACTTCGAGGCGTTGGAGAAGCTCCCACTTGAGAAGATAAAATTGATGTGGGTCAACTACCCTAATATGCCCACAGGACAAAATGGATCGTTGGAGTTGTATGAAAAATTGGTGGCTTTTGCTCGTAAGCACTCTATAATTGTGGTCAACGATAACCCTTATAGCCGCATTCTGAACCCCACACCAATGAGTATTATGCAGGTCGAAGGGGCACGTGAATGTTGTATTGAGCTAAATTCGCTAAGTAAAAGTCACAATATGGCGGGTTGGAGAGTTGGAATGCTCGTAACAAATGCTACCTTTGTAGAGTGGATATTACGTGTTAAGAGCAATGTAGATTCCGGAATGTTCAAACCCCTACAATTAGCAGCAGCTGAAGCTATGACACTCACCCAAGAGTGGAACGATAAGCTAAACGAAGAGTACGCAGCACGACGAGTTATAGCGGCAGAGATTCTAGAGGAGTTGAATTGTAAATTTGACCCTGCACAGGTGGGGTTATTCCTATGGGGAAAAGTTGCAGATGATGTGCAGAGCGGAGAGTTGTTGTGTGACGATGTGTTGGATAAAGCACGAGTTTTTATCACACCGGGATTTATATTCGGATCACAAGGCGAGAGATATGTACGAATTTCATTGTGTGCCACACAAGAGAAGATGAGAGAGGCATTAGAGAGAATCCGTGCCGCTAAGATATAGATTATTAACAGATTAAAAGATAAAACAATGAAGGAACTAAATCCAATTTTATTCCCTGAGCTAGAGGCAACACGCCCTCTAATCATCTCAGGACCATGTAGTGCCGAGACTGAAGGTCAGGTGCTAAGTACCGCAAAGGAGTTGGCTGCACAAGGAGTCAAAATCTTTAGAGCAGGAATCTGGAAACCACGCACCAAACCAGGAGGTTTCGAGGGTATTGGAAAGGAGGGTCTAGCATGGTTGCGCCGTGTGAAGATGGAGACTGGAATGTTGACCGCTACGGAGGTTGCAACAGCTGAACACGTATACCAAGCATTGAAGGCGGGGGTCGATTTGTTGTGGGTCGGAGCTCGTACCACAGCGAACCCATTTGCTGTGCAAGAGGTTGCTGACGCTTTGCGTGGTGTCGATGTGCCAGTATTGGTTAAGAATCCTGTGAGTCCAGATTTGGAGCTTTGGATCGGAGGTTTGGAGCGTATCTACAATGCAGGAATTCGCCGTTTGGGTGCTATTCACCGTGGATTCTCGGTTTACGACAAAACTATATATCGTAACGTTCCACAGTGGGCTATTCCAATCGAATTCCGTCGTCGCCTACCCAATGTACCTATCATCTGCGACCCTAGCCACATTGGAGGAAAACGTGATCTTATTCAACCTATCAGCCAACAAGCGATGGATCTAGGGTTTAGTGGTCTTATGATCGAGAGCCACTGCAACCCAGATGAGGCGTGGAGTGATGCATCACAACAACTTACTCCTGCATCGTTGAAGGAGATGTTGTCAACTCTCGTAATTCGTGAGGCTGCAGTATCGACAGAGGATCTCACAGCTCTACGTGAGCAGATCGACAAACTCGATAACGAAATGTTAGAACTCCTCGCTAAACGTATGCGTGTATCAAAAGAGATCGGGATATACAAAAAGGAGCATAATATGCCTGTTCTTCAAGCTACAAGATATGAGAAACTTATCGCAAACCGTGCAAATGACGCCAGCGTAATGAGCATGAGCGAAGATTTCATCCGCACAATATTGCGTGCAATACACGAAGAGTCAGTGCAACAACAGATCGAAATATTGAATAAATAACGTGAGTTCGAATTTTCAAACTCACTCCTCTTAGGGAGCGTCAGCGACTAAACCCACTCCCTCGGGGAGTGGGTTTGGGGGTGGGATAAAACATAATTAACGGAGGAGGAGATAAGAAAACCATTAAAAAATGATAGTGAAAATAGTAGGTTTTCCTATTTTCGAACTCACGTTAAGTAAGTAGTGCAAAACAATTATTGCCATATTTTTAAAAGCACTCTTAAAAACACACCAATAATTATTTTGCACTACTTATATCGTGAAATATAAATAAAAAAATATGCTAGGAGTGAATTCACACACCTAGCATATTTTTTTTATATTCTAAGAATTACTTTTTAGGTTTACCATCACAATAGACGCATCTATATTTGTTAGGGTTGTCAATTCTGGCTCTAAAGAGTTGATCTACATCCTCTGTTGCAGTTATACATCTTCTGTTTGAACATACATATTGATTGACAGAGATACCTTTTTCGATACGAGGCGTCACCACCTCACAACTGTGCTCTTTACTCCACTCTAGGAGTTTGCATATTAGAGCCATACGCACAAATTTTCCATTCTCCACTTGGCGGAAATATGCAGCACGAGGGTCATTATCGACATCTCGGGTTATTTCGTTGACACGAGGTAGGGGATGAAGAATTGTCATATCAGGTTTTGCGGTTTTCAATTTTTCGGGGGTCAAAATAAAGCTATCCTTTACTCTGTCGAAATCATCCTCATCGAAGAAACGCTCCTTCTGCACACGTGTCATATACAACACATCCAACTCCGACATCACCTCCTCCATTGTCTCCACCTCACGGAACTCAATAGGGTATACATCACTCAAATCTGCCAACATATAATCTGGAAGTTGTAACTCTTTGGGGGCGATAAGTATCACCTTCACCCCCTCGTAACGAGCCAACGCTTTGATTAGAGAGTGCACGGTACGTCCAAATTTTAGGTCTCCACAAAAACCTATTGTGAAGTTATCAAAACGCCCCTTTTCACGCTTTATAGTGAGCAGGTCGGTAAGAGTTTGAGTAGGGTGGGCATGGCTACCATCTCCTGCATTTATCACCGGAATAGAGCCATATTGAGATGCCACAAGAGGTGCTCCCTCTTTGAAGTGTCTCATAGCGATAATATCGGCAAAGCAGCTAATAACACGCACTGTATCCGCCACGGTTTCACCCTTTGACGCCGACGATGATGATGCATCCGAGAACCCTATAACATTACCTCCAAGCTCCATCATTGCCGATGTGAAGCTGAGGCGTGTTCGAGTGCTAGGCTCATAAAATAGTGTAGCGAGTTTTTTACCTCTACACACTTGGCTATATTTTTCTCTATTAGCGATAATATCTTCAGCAAGAAGGATTATCTGCTGAGTCTCCTCCACAGAGAGGCATGTGGGATCTATAAGGTGGCGCATAATATATTTTTTTTATAAAGTTATTAAAATTTCTCTAAGTAGGGTAAAATAATTATTGGTGTATTTTTAAGAGTGCTATTGGAGATGAGATTTTTTGCTATTGAATTGAAAATATAGTAGTTCTACATTGAGATTTAATAGTGAAAAATATTGCTACAAGAGTGCTATTAAAAATATGGCAATAATTGTTTTACACTACTTACTTCACCTTCACCATATTCTCAATAGCACGTTGTGCCGCCACACGGGTATGTTCATCCATCACAACTTCGGGCGACATATTTTCGAGCGTCGAGATTATATTTTCGAGCGTTATCATCTTCATGTAGCTACAATTATTACATCCACATGTTGAATCAAGCGATGGGGCTGGTATAAACTCTTTGGTGGGACATACTCTATTTAGCTCCGCAAGGATTCCAGCCTCTGTGACCACGATAAACTCCTCGGCGGGGGTATCCCTACAGAAATCTATTATCGCAGCCGTAGAGCCCACGAAATCGGCAATATCGACTATATATGCTCGACACTCTGGGTGAGCCACAACCTTTGCATCTGGATATTTATCTTTAAGAGCCAAAATTCCCTCCAACGAAAACTCCTCGTGGACGTGACACGCTCCATCCCACAACACCATATTTGGACGTTGTGTGACACGTTGAATATATGATCCCAAATTTCGATCCGGTGCAAAAATTATAGGTTGCTCCTCGGGGATAGACTCAATTATTGAGAGTGCATTTGACGATGTACAACATATATCCGTGAGAGCCTTCACCTCAACCGATGTGTTGACATACGACACCACAATATGGTCTGGATATTTAGCCTTGAAAGCTGCGAACTCATCGGCCGGGCACGACGTCGCCAAAGAGCATCCCGCCTCGGGGCATGGCATTAAAATTCTTTTCTCGGGAGAGAGCACCTTGGCTGTCTCCGCCATAAAGTTAACCCCTGCAAATAAAATCACCGGAGCATCGATCTCCTTAGCTTTGATGGATAGTGCCAACGAGTCACCCAAAAAGTCGGCACACTCTTGTACTTCGGCTGTGGTATAATAGTGTGCCAGGATCACGGCACTCTTCTCCTTTTTAAGTTGCTCTATTCTCTGTTGAAGTTGTTGCTTTCTCATTTATGTTTATTTTTTCTTTATTTAATTAATATTAATTATTAATAATAAATATAATAGCTGTTAATAGTGTTGATAACTCAACCACCCTAAATTTAATTAACACCCATCAATATTAATTGTTAATATAGTAATAAGATCTTCATAGTTATAGTTTAGCCAATTATATATAACTTTTTCGATCTACAAAAGTAGTTATTAACATTCAATTTTTACGTTGTTAACAAAAAAAGTTTCAAATTCTATTAACATTTATAGTGAAAAATATGTCCATATACCCCATAATAACTTTTGAAAACTTTCTCTTGTTTTTTTAATTTTTCTACCTATACAAAACTAAAATCACAAATGTCAATACCCAACAACCAAAACTTTTCATTATTTTCCAACACTCTATTATATCTATTATTAACACTAAAATAGCCACTTTTCAACACTAAAAATAGGTTTATTAACACGATTTCGTGTGTTATTAACAGAGTGAGTTCCCTCTGATAAGATCTATTTTTAATAAAAAAATATGCTAGGAGTAAATGAATATTACCCCTAGCATATATATATATTTTTAGTTAAGACTCTAAATCCCCCTACTTCATAAGTTTATTTACAGCCTCGTCATACTCCCTTTTGAGAGATGCAATAAGCTCCTTTACAGATTCAATCTTCTCGACACGCCAAGCGTTAGATCCAGCAAATGCATAACCATTGTTTAATTTACCCTTAAATGCGTTGTATAGTGCGAGCATTATACAGTAGGGACTCTTCTCAACCTTGCAACTCTTAATACAGTTGAAAGGGCACGCCTTAGGTTGTGTTGCGCCAGATTTTACTCTGTCGAGAAATCCATTATGAATAGCTCGTCCGGGCATACCCACAGGGCTTAGGATAATCTCCACATCCTCTTTGTGAGCATTCACGTAGCTCTGTTTGAATGCATCGTCGGCGTCGCACTCTTCGGTCGCTACAAAACGTGTTCCCATCTGTACAGCCGAAGCTCCAAGAGAGAGGATATTGTTGATATCCTCGCCCGAATATACTCCACCTCCTGCGATGATTGGAATCGTGCAGTTGTGCTTTAACTCAAACTCTTTTACTGTCTCCACAACCTCTGGTAATACACTCTCTAAAGCGAACTCACTCTCTTCGAGTTGATCTGCTTGATACCCTAGGTGACCTCCAGCCTTTGGACCCTCAACAACAATAGCATCGGGAATATAGTTATAGTTTGAGAACCACTTTTCACATAGCAACTTTGCAGCACGTGCCGATGATACTATAGGTACCAACTTTGTAACACTGTCGGCATTGAGAAACGAAGGAAGCGATAAGGGGAGTCCTGCACCCGAGAATATGATATCCGCCCTCTCTGCAATTGCGGTTTTCACCATATCAGCGAAGTTCGACATCACAACCATAACATTCACTCCAATTACCCCCTTTGTAGCCTCACGAGCTTTGCGCAACTCCTCTTTGAGCCCAAAGATACTCGCCTCGTTATAATCTTTAGAGTGTTCGTTGTATATGACGCCAAGTCCTGCCGATGAGATTACACCTACACCACCTTGATTAGCTACGGCCGATGCAAGTTTCGAGAGAGAGATGCCGACACCCATACCTCCCTGAACTATAGGGAGATTGATCTCTAAACTTCCGATCTTGAAAGATTTCATTTTTTATATTTTTTGAATTAAAGATTCCGTTGGGGCGTATAAAAAGATGCCCCAGATATGCTTTTAATGCACATCTGGGGCAAAGATATATATTTTTTTTACTAATTTGCTACTTTTTTATACAAAAAAGTCGAATAAATTAAGATTTTTTTAAGTTTAGAAACTTAAAATTACTCCCTTAATTTAGAGTCGATGATAATCGTCACTGGTCCATCATTTATGAGCGATACCTTCATATCTGCACCAAATACTCCTGTTGCTACTTTGCCGCCAAATAGCGACTTTGTGCGATCGACAAACTCTTCATATAAAGGATGAGAGATCGACTCGGGTGCAGCTTTGATATATGATGGTCGATTCCCTTTTCGTGTCGATGCGTGAAGTGTAAATTGGCTCACGAGGAGTATTTCACCCTCAATTTGCGACACATCGAGATTCATAACCCCCGACTCATCATCAAAAATTCTCATTTTGAGCATCTTGTTCACTAGCCACTCTATATCCTCAGCTCCATCATTCGACTCCACCCCTACGAGCACCATCAATCCTCGGGTGATAGATGAGTATATCTCACCCGAGATATTCATCTGCGCCTCAGCGACACGTTGTATTACTAGTCTCATGCGTTTGCCTCCTCGAAATATGCCCAAAGGGAATCATCTTTGGGTGTTGGTGCAGTGATGATGATTTGCTCCTTTGTTGTGGGGTGTGCAAAACTCATAGAGCGTGAGTGTAACGATATTCCACCATTGGGGTTCGAACGTTTTGCACCATACTTCAAGTCACCCTTTATGGGGCATCCGATCTTCGAGAGCTGAGCACGGATTTGGTGGTGGCGTCCCGTCATAAGCTCCACCTCCAGCAGTGAGTAGTTTTTGCTAGCTCCCAACACACAGTAGTTGAGTCGAGCCTCCTTGGATTGACCCTTCGGTGCATCGAGTGCACGTGAGCGGTTTTGTTTCGTGTCACGCAGGATATGATGCACAAGAGATCCACTCTCGGGTGAAGGGCAGCTCTCGACCACAGCCCAATATCTTTTTGACACATCGCCTTGGCGGATCTTTTCATTCATCCGCGCGAGTGCTTTTGATGTCTTGGCAAAGAGCACAACACCACTCACAGGGCGATCTATACGGTGCACAACACCCAGAAATACATCACCCGGTTTGGCGTCACGAATCTTGATAAACGCCTTGATCTGATCCTCTAGTGCGCTAGCTCCCGAGGGGTCGGGTTGCACCAAATCTCCACACTTTTTGTTGACAACAAGGAGGTGGTTATCCTCATAAATAATATCGTTTCCTTCGAACATCTATCTACAATATAAAACTAAACGGAAGTAAAATTTCAGCACTCTCGACAATCGTAGCTGATCTATCGCCACCCATAATCACACGAATGGGACTCTTCTGTCGACGCTCACAATCGAGCAGCGATTGCCGACACAATCCACACGGTGAGCACTCCCTATCGCACGGCATAGAGGTTATAGCCAACGCCTCGATAGGGTCATCGGGGTGGTTTGCCGCCATCGAAAAGAGCAAACTTCTTTCGGCGCATATTCCCGCCGGAAACACCTCACTTTCGATATTTGTGCCGCATATGACCACTCCACTTTTGAGCCGTGCTGCAGCTCCGACTTTGAAATTAGAGTATGGCGAAAATGAGTTGGATGCCACCTCTAAGGCTCTAAGCAGAAGTTCTCGATCCGACGAGGGGATACTCTCGTGAGTGGTAAATTTGTGGTATTTAAACTCTTTGTGACGCTCCATGATACAAGAATATTAGGTGTGTTTGCCCACAAAGATAGTAATTTTTAGGAGTATGGGGATTTATACTTATAATAATTTAAGCTTTATTTATTACCTTTGCGCTCTAAATTATCTTTTATGAGAAAGAAAAAGGCAAACTACCCCCTAATCGAGGGTCTAGAGATCACAACTCTCGCAGCCGAAGGAAAGGCTATGGGTCGATATAATGATGTCGTTGTATTTGTTCCGATGACTGTCCCCGGGGATGTTGTCGATGTGCAGATTAGATCTAAGCGTCGTCGATTTATGGAGGGTGTAGTTGTGAATTATCATACTAAATCACCACTGCGCAGCGAACCTATATGCGAACATTTTGGAGTATGTGGAGGATGCAAATGGCAAAATCTACCATACTCCGAACAGCTAAGATTCAAAACCGAACAGGTGCGAGATCAACTCGTGCGACTAGGTAAACTAACAATACCCGAGATACAACCATGCTTGGGGTCAGCAAAGACACAATTCTATCGCAACAAATTAGAGTTTACATTCACACCCAAAAGGTGGTTGACATATGAAGAGATAGCATCGTCGGATGAGATCACGGCAGCTCCAGCTCTAGGATTTCATATCCCAGGGATGTTCGATAAGGTGCTAGATATCAATAAATGTTGGTTACAAGCGGATCCCTCTAACGCAATCCGTGACGAGATCCGCAGCTACTGTATCGATAATAGTTACACGTTCCATGATCCTCGTTCACACCAAGGGTTGATGCGCAATATCGTTATCCGCACAGCATCCACTGGCGATATAATGTTGATCGTGGTATTTGGAGCAGATGATACGCAGCGAATAGATGCACTCATGGGACACATGGCGCAAAAATTTCCGCAGATCACATCGCTGATGTATGTTGTCAACACTAAACTCAATGACTCGATATCAGATCAAACACCTATATTATATAGCGGTAATGACCATATCGTCGAGGAGATGGAGGGGTTGAAGTTTAAAGTTGGAGCAAAGTCATTTTACCAAACAAACTCGGAGCAAGCATACGAACTATATAAAGTGACACGTGATATGGCGGAGCTCAAAAGCGACGATACCCTCTACGATCTCTACACCGGAACGGGTACTATTGCGAACTTCTGCGCCTCAAGATGTGCGAAGGTTGTGGGCGTGGAGTATGTCCCCGAGGCGATTGAAGATGCAAAGGTGAACTCAGCAAACAATGGAATCACCAACACGGTGTTCTACGCTGGAGATATGAAAAAGGTTCTTAGTGATAGTTTTGTTGCAGAGAATGGTCACCCCGATGTTATCATCCTCGACCCTCCACGTGCGGGTGTCGACGAGCCTGTTATAGATGTCATCTTGAGAGCTGCACCCCAGAGAATAGTCTACGTGAGCTGCAACCCTGCAAGCCAAGCGAGAGATCTTGCACTTATGGAGCGAGATTATGCTGTGGAGGCGGTGCAACCTGTTGATATGTTTCCACATACACACCATGTCGAGAATGTTGTGAGGCTTCGTAGAAGGTCATAATCATATTTATATAATAAAAAGTCATATTTATACGAGTTTTCTTGTAAAAAATATTATCTTTGTGATAATCCTATGTGACACAAGGGTTTTCGCAATAATAAAAACTTATGGAACAGCCCATTATAAAACCAGTTGACCGCAAAGTTTTGTTGGCAGAACTTACCGCTGAGCGCAAAGTTCGAGATACGAATAAAGCCAATAACGAAATCTACATCTTCTCTGCTCAAGATTCACCAGCATTGATGCAAGAGGTTGGACGACTTCGCGAAGAGTCGTTTCGTGCCTCGGGTGGAGGTACCGGTGATGAGGTCGACATAGATAGTAAGGATCTTGCCCAAGATGGCTACATGCAGCTTATAGTTTGGGATCCACGAGATCAAGAGATTGTTGGCGGATACAGATTTATTGTGTGCACGGATGAACATCCCAAACACCTCTCTACTGAACACTACTTCAACTTTTCGGATAAATTTAGACAAGAATACCTACCCTACACCATCGAACTAGGCAGATCGTTTGTGCAGGTTAAGTATCAAGCACGTCGTAACCCGAAGGGGATATTTGCGCTCGAAAATTTATGGGATGGATTGGGAGCACTTATGGTGTTGAACCCTGATGCTAAATATTTCTTTGGGAAGATTACGATGTACACCACGTTTAACTCAATAGCTCGTAATGCGATAATTAGCTTTATGCACAGACACTTCCCAGATGTTGATAAGTTGATGTGTGCACGTGTGCCATTGGTCTTTGATATTGATACACCAATTCATGATGAATTGTTTGTAGGCAAAGATTATAGCGAAGATTTCAAGGCGTTGTTGGGGTATGTTCGTGGGTATGGAGAGACTGTGCCCCCGCTGTTTACGGCATACATGAATCTCTCATCTACAATGCGTACATTTGATACATTCCTCAATACTGATTTCGGAGAGGTGGAGGAGACAGGTATCCTAATCACTATACCCGATATATATAGCGATAGATATGATCGATATACTCGATGGGAGGGGTGGGATGTAAATCTCGACCAACGTCGCAAAGAGTGGAAAAAGATGCTCGAAGATCGTAAATGTCAAATGTAGAGTAATATTTTGTAGAGTAATATTTTTTTATGTTATAATAGTTTAGTAACTAACTGATTGACACTATTTAAAAAATAATAGTTTGAAATAAACATGTTAAAATTTGGTTATATCATTTATTTACACTACTTTTGTCATACAATATCGCGGGATAGAGCAGTTGGCAGCTCGTCGGGCTCATAACCCGGAGGTCGGAGGTTCGAGTCCTTCTCCCGCTACTTAAAAGATTATCCATTGTTTGGGTGATCTTTTTTTAGTAATGTGGTCAAAAATGGTTGGTTTTCGCATTGAAAATTATCGTATTTTTGCATAGTAAAGCTGAAGAGGAAACAAGCTCTGCTGGGGAGCAACTTGTCAGAAATAGGCTTTATG